>JAWOIT010000057.1:0-38747 GCA_046484535.1 Pseudomonadota bacterium
CTACTACAGCGGTACCTCTTTCGCCGCCCCCTTCGTCAGCGCCGCGATGGCGTTGCTGCGCGCAAGGGATCCGGAGGCCGGCCTGAAATCCGTCCTTTCGCTGCTGGCCGATTCTGCAATAGATTTGGGGGCAAAGGGGCGTGATCCATTATTCGGTCACGGTTTGTTGCAGATGGAGGGTGATTGTGTGACTACAGATCACCGAATAACATCAGGCTGAAGCGGGTTTCGCGGGCGGTGCCCGCAAAACCCGACTGGTTGGTGTGCCTTGCCGGTGCTACTTCTGAACTGCAGGGAGCAGTAACGCGGCCTCCTCCTCGGGTGGGCTGAGTTTGGCGTCGTTGTTGCCAACCGGGGCCGGCTTTTCGGGCTTGCCGATAACGAGACTGCGATCATGCCTGGGCGCACCCCTTTCTGCTTTAGCCGCCGTATCGGTGGTGGCAGCCACGCCGCGTTTCAGTGTGATCTCGGCCTCTCCCGCCTCTACACCGCTTGCTCCCAGCACGATAGCCAGGCTCAGTGCCGGCAATATCGGGTGGAGTAACATCTTGTCGGTTTTTTCAATCATATTGGTTCTCCTTTCTCGTTTGGTTGAATGCTATTCAATACATATGTCGGCCCTGGAAGAAAAACGGTTCACTGGGGAAGATTACATGTCATCAATAGGGCAACAGTACTCTCTTGACGGTTAATCTCTCGCGGGTGGGCATAGTCTGCTTTTCCGCCACGTCTCAGTATCTTCCTGATTCTGCGGGCTGTTGTAGTTGCCTGGATAGAGAGCAATCTGTATCTGGTGCTGAGTTATCAGGAGCAGGCGTTCAGGATGCAGCGGTAAAAATATAATCCACAACTTCTACGTCACACCCCATCGCGGGGGATCTGCCGCTCCCAGTTGCGGGAGTAGACACGCCTGTCCCCCTCGAACGCATCGAGTTCAGCATAGATGTGAAAGTGTGTGGCATCGGTAGTAAGAACAGTACGCGTGACGGTACGCACCGTCCACTCACCGCGACGGAAGGTTCTTTCGCTGCGATTTTCCCCTCGTGCCGAGGTAAAATCATCATCTCGATAACTGTACCAGTCCCAGGTGCGGTCACCCACCTCAAGGTCGATGGCCTTTATATGGTAGCTCCCCTCATCCTTAATCACCTCCAGGGTAGAGATATCCTCAGCCAGGTCACGGTGAACCAGCCAGTTGTGATGAGTCGGCTCGATATGTTCGATAACGGAAGGCATCGCACCTTCGGGCTCGGCAAACTCCACCGCGGCCTCCCCGGCCTGAGTCATACGTACAGGTAACATCAATGCACTATTGTGCATATGAACATCCATACGCACTGGCTCGGGCGGGGGCCAGGCCAGCGGCCAGTAAGAGGTGGATATCGATAAACGCAGACGGTGTCCTGCCGGAAACTGCTGAGCGATGTGGTTCATACTGACCCGTACGCGGTAGCGCTTGCCGGGCTCCAATGATTCGCTCAGAGTGTTACCGTTGCGTCGGGTAAGGTTGAGCATGCCGTAGGTGACGCGGGTCGCCTTGTCATCCGGCGCCACATCGGAGAGCCTGACCACGACCATCGCCACCGCACGATTGACGCTAAGCTCCAGCTCCACCTCGGGGGCGCCGAGGATCTCCAGCTTCTCCTGCGAGGGTTCACTGTCGAAAACCAGAGCCCCGCCGTCCTCCTCCCGCTGGTCGTGGGGCAGATCGGGCGCAGCGGTGTAGGAGCACCATTTGCCGGCGAACAACCCGACACTCAGCGGCGACTGCAGACTCTGAATTAAATCACCACGGCGGCGCTGGCCACGCTCTGTCACCAGCCGGTAGGGTGCCAGAAGATACTCCTGCCAATGGATGTTCGGCGAGGGCCACTGGCTTTCGCCAATCCAGCGCCCCGGTCGCTGACGGTAATAAGTGGTCGGCGGTACGCTGTCCTGCATCCAGCATCGCAGCATCGGTTCGTCCATGATGCCGGTCTGCTTCCCCTTCAGCCAGTGATCCCACCAGCGAAGCGCTTCCTGCAGAAAACCGATGGCCGGACCCGGTTTCCCCATGTGCGGAAATTTGTGTCCCCATGGCCCGATCAACCCCTGCCTGGGGACCTCCAGGTGCTCCAGCAGGCGAAAGACGGCATTGGTGTAACCATCGGCCCAGCCGCCCACCGCCATCACCGGACACTGGATTGCCGAGTAGTCCTCACACACCGAACCGTGGCGCCAGTAATCATCCCGGCGCTGGTGGCGCAGCCAGATATCGAGCCAGAGGCCGCTGCCGGCGAGACGTTCCAGCCACATCTCCCGCCAACGTTCGCCTACCAGTTCCGGGTCCGGAGGACAGGTGTTGATCGAAAACATGGTTGTGGACTCGGAGAGGTTGTCCGTCAGCAGACAGCCGCCCATATAGTGCATGTTATCCAGATAGAGATCATCGGTGGAACAGGCGCTGATGATCGCTTTGAGCCCGGGAGGCTGCATGGCGGCAATCTGAAGACTGTTAAAACCGCCCCAGGAGATCCCCATCATCCCGACACGGCCATTACACCAGGGCTGCTCGGTCAGCCACTTAATCACCGTCACCCCATCGTCCATCTCCGACTGGCGGTATTGATCCACCAGCACCCCCTCCGACTCCCCCGAGCCGCGGATATCGACGCGAATGCAGGCGTAGCCGTGCCCCGCCAGGTAGCGGTGGGTAATATCGTCGCGATAGCGGGTCAAATCACGCTTGCGGTAGGGAATATATTCGAAAATCGCCGGGACCGGCTCCTGCTCCGCCGTCACCGGCAACCACAACCGCGCCGCCAGCCGGATACCGTCAGGCATGATGATCGTCAGGTGTTCGATCTCCTTGACCTCATAGGGAAACTCATCCACCCGTTTCATTCGGTCTCTCCTATCGGAGCGAGTTCAAAGGTCAGTATCTCCCGGCAGCGCACATAGCGCTGCATCAGCTGCTCATGGTCATCGGCACCGAGCAGAATGATCGCAATCTCGTAACTGTAGCTGTCCTGGTCGCGAAGCTCGGAAAGGCGCATCCCCTCCCGCGCCTCGATGTAGATCTCGGTATAGGGAAACTCCCGCTCCACCTGCGCGATCTCTTCCTGACTCGGGGAGCGTACCACCCGCGCATCCTCATACTGGCGCCACATGAACTTTGCCGCACATCTGAAACGCCCCTCCGCCCGCGGATAATCCGGCTCCATGCCCAGCGCCAGTTCCACCATCACCTCATGGTTGGAGCTGCCGTGGACCTTTTCGAACATATCGCTGAGCGATTGGGAGATACGCGGATTGACCTCGATGAGCTTCATTTCTCCAGTCTTTTCATCCCAAATGAACTCCAGGTTGAAGGCGGCATCATCCAACCCGATTTGCAACATCAGCCGCTCGGTGACCTCATTGCTCTTCGCCTGCATGTATTGCGGCCAGCGCGAGGGATATTCGTAACTGGTAAAACTCCTGCCTGTCTCATCCTTGAGCGAATCGGTGATACCGGTGATATGGACCTGGCCGTGATAGACATAGCCCTCGGGTCCGTTCTGACGCTCCCCCTTAATCAGCGATTCGGCGATACAGTGGTTACCGTCGACCCCCTCCACCTCCGGCGGCAGTTGCGCGTGCTTAAGCACTTTATTGAAGGCGTTGCCGATGCGCGTGATGCACTTTCGAATGGTCTCCAGATGGCTGTAAAAGGTCTCCTCGCTATCGACACAAAAGCCGAGGAATGAACCGAAGGACTTGACCGGTTTGATCCAGAAGGGGAACGGCAGATTAATCTGCTTGAGAGGATCCTCGGCAAAGGGATCAAAGGCACAAAAATCGGGAATATATTCCGGGATATACTTCTGCTGTTCGAGCCGGGCCCAGTACTTATGTCCGCACGTGAGCACCGACTCAAGCGAAGGTGATTTCATATCGAACTTACGGCAAAGTATCGGCAACATCGTGTCGGCGGGGAAGTCCCAGTGACTGACGATCGCATCGATGGTTCCCGGGAATTCCCGCAATTGCCGCTCGGCCTTTTGCAGCATCTGCTCATAGGGATAATCGAGTGGCTTCACCACCTCCTCATACTCAAGCAGGGAATGAAAGCGATAGTGCTTACTGTTGCGAATGCCCTGGAGCTTCCGCAGGTTATAGGAATCAAGGCCGAAAACAAAAATATTCTTTTTTTTCACGACACGCTCCCGGCTTTGCCATCCACATAAGCCGAACGGGACAACACTGGAGGCCATCTCAAAGTTTTATCCGATGCGCTGAGATACGTTTTGTAGCGCACACCAGTGTTGTTAAATGATTTTGAGGGCTACTCAAAAGCTTAGTCGCACAGGGCAGAGGCGCAACTACACTTTGTTTATCTGCTCTTTCGATTAGCTTCCGACAAAAAAGACATTACAAGAGCGGGTTCAGTAACAAACACAACATCCGGTCACGCGCTCACAATGCTAACTATCGCCACACGCACATACCCGATTCTTTTAGGCATTGGCTTGCAGCTCGCCGGGATCGGTCTTCAGGGAACACTGCTGGTGCTGCGGGCCAATTCGGAGGGTTTTGCTCTTCCCGTTACCGGCATTATGATGTCGGCATACTTCCTCGGCTTTGTTATCGGCACTTTCCTGTGTCCCACACTTATTCGCAGCGTCGGTCACATTCGCGCCTTCTCCGCCTTTGCCGCTATTACCGCCGCTGCGGCCATCACTCACGGCATCCTCATCGATCCGTGGTTCTGGACAGCGCTGCGGATCATCAGCGGTATGGCAATGGTCGGCATCTACATCGTCGTCGAAAGCTGGTTAATCGCCATGGCGCCTGTAGAACGGCGTGGACGTTTCCTCGCCGTCTACACCATCATCACACTGCTTGCGATGGCGCTGGCTCAGTACCTGATCCTGGTGGATGATATCGGCGGCTACCGCCTGTTCAGCGTCACCGCCCTGTTGATGGCGTTGGCGGTCGTCCCGATAGCACTGACCCGCATCCAGCAGCCGGCAGCTGTTTTCGCCCCTCCGCTCAACTTGCAACACTTGCATCGCATCAGTCCATTGGGTTTCAGCAGCACTCTCATCAGCGGCATTATCAACGGTGCCTTCTGGGGGCTCGGGGCACTGTTCGCCCGGCGTATTGGAATGGACGATACCGGCATCGCCCTGTTCATGAGCCTGACCACCATCGGTGGCGTACTACTGCAGTGGCCCATCGGCCACATATCGGACACTTATGATCGCCGCCATGTGTTGGTTTGGTCGAGTCTCCTTACTGCCGGCATTATTATCGCCGCCTATTTCAGCATCACCTTCTCGCACACCCTGCTGTTCGCTCTAGCGATGATCTATGGCGGCTTCTCTTTCGCCCTCTACGGCATCAGCGTCGCCCATGTTAACGACCATCTGGATGCGGCTCAGATCCTTGAGGCCAGTCGCGCCCTGCTGCTGGTCTACGGTGCCGGGGCGGTGCTGGGTCCGAGTATCGCCGGCTACTTTATGCAGCTGTTCGGACCCGGTAGTCTCCTCTTATTTATCGCGGTCAACCTTCTGCTACTGGGTCTCCTGGGCATTTATCGTTTGCGGGTCGGTGTCGCAATTCCCCCTGAAGCACAGATGGATTATGCCCACATGGTGCGTACTTCACAGATAGCACTGGAGCTGGATCCGCGTCTGGAGACAGAAACAGGGATAGCAAAGAAAACCGACGGCCAGGTCAAGCCGTAGCCGTCGGTGTGGTTTTTTAGTTAGGTAGTGCTGCCGTTCTTTTCGGCATTAATAATACGGCACCTGAGGCTCTTCCACCTTGCGCCATTCACCCAGCGTATCCCGATAAGCATGCCAGGTGGCGAAGCCAAGCAGCGGCATGGTGATCGCCAGGCCGACATAGAAGAGGGCCAACCCGATCCCGGTGAAGAAGGCAATGAGCACCGCCCACCACAGCATCGGTTTCCAGTTGTACATCACCGCCTCCCAGGAGATGGTCAGCGCGGTGATGGCGTCGGTTTCGGGGCGGTCCATCAGCATGGGTATGGAGACGGCGGTAAACGCAAATGCCACCAATACCGCCACGAAACCGATGAGGAAATATCCAAGCACCATCGGCAGTGTCAGACTGGTGACCAGGGTGGCGAAGAATTCAGGAAATGTTTCGGCACCAATAAAGAGCGCCACCTCCTCCTTACTCTCCACCAAAAAGGCGGCCGCCCACATCGAAACCATCAACCAGGTTATAAACAGCAGCGCCATCAAAAGCCCCATACCCAACAGGCCCTTGTGGTTCGTCCGCAGCGCACTCAAAGTATCCCGAAACCGGACCGGCCGACCCTGCTCCACTTTCTGGCTGATGGCATAAAAGCCCACCGCAAACAACGGTGCGAGCAGAACGAAACCGGCGGTCAGTTGCACTCCTACATGATAGAACTCGGTGGCCAGTGCAAGCGCCACAATAAGCCCATACAACACAGCGATAAGGGCGCCATAGCCGATGGCCTTCACCGGGTTAGCTCGCAGATCACTCCATCCCTTCCTCAGCCAGATGAGGGGGCGGTCCATTGTCAGTGTGTGAATTTCCGGGCGGAATCCGGGAGAGACATGATAGCCGGAGCTGTCACGTTCGATATGCACAAGCTCGTCTTTCCACAATCGCTCGCCGTGCGGGTGAGTGGTTTGGTGTGCCATGATACACCTCCTCAATTACGGTTGGTGCATCCCTGCAGATGGATGACAACTCGTAAGTCCCCGCGGAATAAAACCACCGGGATGAACAGAGGTTCATCTTGTTGTACATACGTTAAGTCTAGTAGACCAACGCTCTTCAGCAAGGTATCCGGTGCTCATTGTAAAGACACCCGCAAAACACATTAGTGCTGTTAGCCGACAAATGACGTTACCCTGTCATTTGCGGCCCTAAGGCTAAAAACCATATGACACTCCGGCATAGAGTGTGTCGACATCCCTATCACCGATATCTGTGTATACCTGATACTCAAGCCGCAGGTTGAGTGATTCAACAAGACCGAACTTCACACCGGCGCCATAAGTCAGATCCGTACCGTCATTCGAACGAATCGTTCTGCCAAGGCTGACCGCTTCCGCATCCCAGGTGAATAAACCCACTTCACCGAAAAGCGCAACTCTTTGTGTCAACGGCAGGTTACCGACCGCAGTCAACTCAATCCCATCTATTTCGACGTAGCTATTATCAGCCTGTCTTAGGTCAAACTCTCCCAGGTCGGTATAAGCCGCCTCCACTGCAAAATATGGCGACAAGGCCATACCACCGAAGAATTGCCAACTGGTCGCATCATCGTAACCTGAATCGTCACGATCCGAGTCACCGACCGCGGCGCCGAAATAGAAACCAAGCGGTTGCGCATGACTCACACTTGCTGTCAGCAGCAACCCGAAAGCAATCGAAGCGAACACAGCTTGTTTAGCCATCGTATCCTCCTAATTTAAGCAGTACTTGCACAATGCCGCTGTTAACCGAACCAGACAGCAGTTTCCCGGTAATCTAAAACCGGTGAATTAGGTATAGATGAAAAAATGGAAATCACCAGTCGGAGATGATGGGATAAGCTGGAGATACTGATGATGTGGAACAAAAAGGAGAGGTTGCACATTACCCCCGCAGGCAGTGTGCTTAAATGACTATTTTGACTGTCTTTTCTACGACCGAACTATTCGTCAAGCCTGGCGTAGAGATCGTGCTCATCCGCCGCGGTGATCACCACATCCACCGCATCGCCCGGTTCCAGGGATGATCCGTTTTCTATCACCACCACGCCGTCGATCTCCGGCGCCTCGGCGTAGCTGCGACCGATGGCGTTGTCGCCCTCGACCTCGTCGATCAAAACCGTATAACTGTTGCCGACGCGCTGCTGGAGTTTGTCGGCACTGATGGCGCTCTGCGCTTCCATAAAACGCTCCAGCCGCTCCTGTTTGAGTTCCTCGGGTACTGGGGCGGCCAGTTCGTTGGCGGGAGCGCCCTCCACAGGCGAGTAGGCGAAGGCGCCGGCGCGATCCAACCGGGCCTCACGCAGGAAGCGCAACAGCTCTTCGAAATCCTCATCTGTCTCGCCGGGGAAACCGACGATGAAGGTTGAACGCAGGGCGATCTCGGGAATGAGTTCGCGCCATTTTTCGATACGCTGCAACATATTCTCGCTGTCGGCCGGGCGGCGCATCGCTTTGAGCACCTTTTGGCCGGCATGCTGCATCGGCACATCAAGATAGGGCAGCGCATAACCCTCGCTCATCAACTCCACCAGGCGATCCACCTTGGGGTAGGGATAGATATAGTGCAGCCGCACCCAGGCGCCCAGTGAGCCGAGCTGTTTGACCAGGGTCTCGATATCGGTCCTTAAGGGGCGCCCCTCCCAGAAGTCGGTACGGTACTTCACATCGACCCCGTAGGCGGCGGTGTCCTGAGCGACGATGAGCAACTCCTCCACCCCGTCGTTCACCAGCTTCTCCGCCTCCTCCAGGATCTCGCCGATGGGGCGGCTTTTCAGCCTGCCGCGCATGGAGGGGATAATGCAGAAGCTGCACTGCTGATTGCACCCCTCGGCGATCTTGATATAGGCATAATGGCGCGGGGTGAGCTTGATACCGCTCTCGGGCACCAGATCGGTAAAAGGGTTGTGCTGGGGCGGCAGGTGGCTGTGTACCGCCGCCATCACCTCTTCCAGGGAGTCGGGACCGGTGACTGCCAGGACCTGCGGATGGGCGGACTCCACCACCCCCTCCTTGGCACCGAGGCAGCCGGTAACGATCACCTTACCGTTCTCCGCCAGCGCCTCGCCGATGGTCTCCAGCGACTCCTCCACCGCGGCGTCGATAAAGCCGCAGGTATTGACCACCACCAGATCCGCCTCCTCGTAACTGGGTGAGATCAGGTAACCCTCGGCCCGCAACCGGGTGAGGATGCGCTCAGCATCGACAGTGGCCTTGGGACAGCCCAGACTGACGAAACCGACATGGGGGATGCTGTGTGACATAGAGCTATAAACCTGGTGATAGAGATAATTTTCGTCGCCGCGGACAACCGGCAGCGCTTCGCTCTGCGCGGACAGGGCTATTTTACACATTTGCGCCCCCTAGCGGTGACATCGAACGAACACTTATGCTGCCGCTCGGCCCCCGTTCCCGGACAACCCTCCTCAAACAGATGCCAACCAGCTGATTTACAACTACATTTACTGTTAACGATGGTTGCGCGACAGGGAGTCGGCTGCAGAAGGGATGTTCACGTAATGGCGCTGCGTATACTATTTGGAATAACTATGCGCTCAGGGGATATAAAAATGGAGTACCGCAAACTCGGAAGAACCGATATCAGTGTCAGCACAATCTGCCTTGGCACCATGACATTTGGGGAGCAAAACACACAAAAAGAGGCACACCGGCAACTGGACTATGCCCTCGATCAGGGCGTGAATTTTATCGACACCGCCGAACTCTACGCCATACCTCCGCGCGCCGAGACCTATGGAAAAACGGAGGAGATCATCGGCAAATGGCTGCAAAACCGCGGCAAACGGGACGACATCATCCTCGCCGGCAAGGTCTGCGGCCCCGGCGCCGACTGGCTGCCCCACATCCGCGGGGGGCAAACCCGGCTGGACCGGCACAATATCACCAAGGCGATTGAAGGTAGCCTCAAACGGCTGAAGACCGACTACCTGGATCTGTATCAACTCCATTGGCCTGACCGGAAGACCAACTTCTTCGGCAAACTCGGCTACGTGCACGACTCTGAGGACAACCCCGTACCGATCATCGAGACACTCCAGCTTCTCAATGACCTGGTCAGGGCCGGGAAGGTGCGCCATATCGGCCTGTCCAACGAAACACCGTGGGGGGTCATGCGTTTCCTGCAGTTGGCCGACTGTATGGATATGGCTCGGGTCGTCTCGGTACAAAATCCCTACAGCCTCCTCAACCGTACCTTTGAGGTGGGGCTGGCCGAGATCGCCCACCGAGAAGACGCCGGCCTCCTGGCCTACTCGCCACTGGGCTTCGGCATGCTCTCCGGCAAGTACCTCGACGGGGCGCAGCCAAAAGGGGCACGCTTGACCCGATGGCCCGACTATGACCGTTACAGCAACGCGCAGGCGCTGGCGGCCACCGCTGAATATGTTGCACTGGCACGCAAGCACGGACTGGAGCCGGCGCAGATGGCTCTGGCCTACGTCAACAGCCGCTCCTTCCTGACCAGCAACATTATCGGCGCCACCACCATGGAACAACTCAAGGCCAATATCGACAGTATCAATGTGACACTCTCCGACGAGGTTCTGGAAGGTATCGAGGCGATCCACACCCGCCACCCCAACCCCAGCCCCTAAGGGTCGGGAGCGCTGCCATGGCGCCCCCCACCACATGGATGTAGGTGAGGGGCGTGAGCAGGACGCGGGAAGCGTTGCGGTTGCCTTTGAGGAGTGAGTGGTTACTGTTTGTCTTTTACGGCACTTGAAGCGGTGATCGGCCCAAATCACACCAAGTCTGCTGTCAAATCACCTGCACTCGTGGCCAGGCAAAAGAGCCTGATATTCCACGGATTAATGCAGAAACAGTGTAGCGGCCGGGACCGGTTCCACCAGAATCAGCAGAATCGCCGCAAACAACAATAAAGCCGGTATCACACCATCACCCCGCCGGGACTCAGAGCGTTTTGTCCTCATGACTACCTCCGAAACTTTGGAACACCGTAGTCAAAAGTCATAGCAGAGAAAAACCAACCGTCCAGGGAAGGAAATGAAATAATTTCTACGGCAAAACGAAAAAAAACGGCCGCAGGTTACCCTGCGACCGCCCTTTTATTCCCGGAAACGGGAACTTACCGTCTTTTTACAGATTTCTTCTTAAGAGTTGCTTTTTTTGACGCCGTCTTCTTCTTTCCAACCTTTTTCTTGATCGGCGGCTTTTTGACCGGACGCTTTTTTACCGGCGCCTTTTTGACCGGTCGTTTCTTGACCGGTGACTTCTTAACCACCTTCTTCTTAACGGCACTCTTTTTGGCAAGGGCCTTCTTGGTTACCGCCTTCTTTTTGGCGGTCGCCTTTTTAGTGGCGGCCTTTTTGGTTGCAGCCTTCTTGGTGGCGGCCTTCTTGGTGGCGGCCTTCTTGGTGGCGGCCTTCTTGGTGGTCGCCTTCTTGGTGGTCGCCTTCTTGGTGGTCGCCTTCTTGGTGGTCGCCTTCTTGGTGGCGGCCTTCTTGGTGGCGGCCTTCTTGGTGGCGGCCTTCTTAGTGGCGGCCTTCTTAGTGGCGGCCTTCTTAGTGGCGGCCTTCTTGGTGGCGGCCTTCTTGGTGGCGGCCTTCTTGGTGGCGGCCTTCTTGGTTACCGCCTTCTTGGTTACCGCCTTCTTGGTTACCGCCTTCTTGGTTACCGCCTTCTTGGTTGCCGCCTTCTTGGTGGCCGCCTTCTTGGTGGCCGCCTTCTTGGTGGCCGCCTTCTTGGTGGCTGCCTTTTTGGTTGCCGCCTTTTTGGTTGCCGCCTTTTTGGTGGCGGCCTTCTTGGTTGCCGCCTTCTTGGTGGCGGCCTTCTTGGTTGCCGCCTTCTTAGTTGCGGCCTTCTTGGTCGCGGCCTTCTTGGTCGCCGGCCTTTTTTCCGGGGCTGTCTTTTCGGCCTTTTTCCCGGCGGCCACCGAGGCGGGAGTGGTCTCTTTCACCGTTGGTGATGGGGTCTTCTTCGGCTCGGCTGTGGGTGCTTCCACCTTTGGGGTAGGGGCTTTCTCCGCCACCGCTTGCTCGCCATGCATCATAGCGGCGATTTTCTCCGCGGCCGTGCGGATCGCCTCATCCTTTGATGGGCCTCGGACAGGGGGATTGCTCTTTACCTCCTCAAGAATATTCTCGATTTGCTTGAAAATATCTTCGATCTCACCCTGGCCGCTGACAGTGTAAAGTTTGTCCTGAGTACGGAAATACTCGACCAACGGTGCCGTTTGCGCCTCATAGATCCGCAGACGATTACCGATTGTCTCTTCATTATCATCCGCCCGGTGTTTAAGCTTGCCGCCGCACTTATCGCATCGGTCATCCAACCGCGGAGGAGAGGTGAAAATATTGTACATTTGTCCGCATGAGGCGCAGGTTCGGCGGCCGGTGAGCCGCTGCATCAGGCTGTCCAGGTCGACATCGATGAGAATCGCCACATCAATCGGCATGCCCATCCGCTCTAACATGACATCCAGCGCTTCGGCCTGCGGAATATTGCGCGGAAAACCGTCGAGAATGAAGCCTTTTTGCGCATCGTCCTGCGACAGGCGCTCTTTGATGATACCGAGCACCACATCATCGCTGACCAGTTGGCCCGACTCCATTGCCGCCTTGGCCTGCTGCCCCAGAGGGGTGGCTCCCTCCACTGCGGCGCGCAACAGATCGCCTGTGGATATTTGCGGAATCCGGTATTTGTCGATCAGTAGCTTGGCCTGTGTCCCCTTACCGGAACCCGGCGCCCCCAACAGCACGATTCTCATTGCAGTTCCTCACTTCTAATGACTTGCGTTGTTATTGTTTCGCCTGCCAGACCCGCCCTGGTGGAGCGGGTTAAGTTTTTTGCATGATGGTATATACAAATTGCATTACCGTTACTTCGCCCAAGGGTTTAAGCTAATCCCACTTTATCACTCAAGTCAAACAATAAAGCAAATTGCCGAGCAGCGGAGAACACTGCCTATATAGCAAGCAAACGTTCAAAGACAAGATGAGTGAAGCAGCGACAACGATGGCAAATATTCCTGACCTTAAATAACGACGAAGCGACACGGCACACTGCCTAAGGTCAAAACGAGATGCGTCTCAATCAACACTTCCCGGAAGCGACCCGGCCTGCAAACAGGGGACGATGTTCACTTCGTCCCGGTAAAGACCGGCAAGAGACGCATTCGCTGCCAATTTTTCTACCGCGCCCACGGGCAATTAAGGGCACGGGGAGTGACGAACTCAACGAGTTGACCCAGTGAGTTGTCACCCTTCCCCGGGTGCAGGCCAACCATACTGACCAGCGCCGGGCGGGAAGACAGATAAACGAAAAATGAAAAACCGATGTAACCATCATCAGGGGAGACGGAAGCATTATGGCAAAAAAAATGAATGCATTTTATGCACAGTCCGGCGGCGTCACCGCGGTAATTAACGCCTCAGCCTGCGGTGTTATCGAAACCGCCCGACAGAACAAGGATAAAATCGGCAAGGTCTATGCCGGTCGCAACGGCATCATCGGTGCGCTGACCGAGGATCTGATCGACACCACTAAGGAAACCAAGTCCGCGATTGCCGCGCTGCGCCATACCCCTTCCGGCGCCTTCGGCTCCTGCCGTTACAAGCTCAAAAGCCTGGAGGCCAACCGGGCGGAATATGAGCGGCTCATCGAGGTCTTCAAGGCCCATAACATCGGCTATTTCTTCTATAACGGCGGCGGCGATTCGGCCGATACCTGCCACAAGGTTTCGCAGCTTTCCAAAAAGATGGGTTACCCGATCCAGGCGATCCACGTACCCAAGACCGTGGATAACGACCTGCCCATTACCGATAACTGCCCCGGCTTCGGATCGGTCGCCAAGTACATCGCCGTCTCCACCCGTGAGGCGAGCTTCGATGTCGCCTCCATGTGCGCCACCTCCACCAAGGTGTTCGTGCTGGAGGTGATGGGGCGCCACGCCGGCTGGATTGCCGCCGCCGGTGGTCTGGCCTCCGACGAAGAGACCGAGATTCCGGTGGTCATCCTGTTCCCGGAGGTCCCCTTCGACCGCAAGAAATTCATGGCCGCGGTGGATGAGAAGGTCAAGCAGCACGGTTACTGCTCGGTGGTGGTTTCCGAGGGGGTGCACGATGCCGACGGTAAGTTCCTCGCCGACCAGGGGCTGAAGGACGCCTTCGGTCACGCCCAGCTCGGCGGGGTCGCGCCGGTGGTGGCCAATATGATCCGCGATGACCTGGGCTACAAGTACCACTGGGCGGTGGCCGATTATCTGCAGCGGGCCGCCCGCCACATAGCCTCCAAGTCCGATGTGGATCAGGCTTACGCGATGGGTAAAGCCGCTGTCGAGCTCGCGCTTAAAGGCAAAAATGCTGTCATGCCCACCGTCGTGCGTACCTCCGACAAACCCTATCGCTGGAAAGTGGGCGAGGCGCCGCTGAGCAAGGTCGCCAACGTCGAGAAGATGATGCCCAAGAGCTTTATCAGTAAGGACGGCTTCGGCATAACACCCAAATGTCGTAAGTATCTGGAGCCGCTAATCAAGGGAGAGGATTACCCTCCTTATCATAAAAATGGAATGCCCAAGTATGTGCGGCTGAAAAATGTGGCCGTTCCGAAAAAGCTGGATGAGTTTGAGGTGAAATAACCACGACAAGGGGAGCGCAAGCTCCCCTTTTGTTTTGTGGTATGGGGAAAATGATAAAACGCAAATAATAAGCAATAGCGAAAATATCCACGGGAGGCTTAACAATGAGTGCAGGTATATGGTTTGCCCTGCTCTGTGCCGGCGCAGCGCTGGCTTACGGAGCCATATCGGTCAAATGGATCCTGGCCAAACCCACCGGTAACGAGCGCATGCGCGAGATCGCCGGAGCCATTCAAGAGGGGGCTCAGGCCTACCTCAACCGTCAGTACACCACCATCGGCATTGCCGGCGTAGTCTTGCTGGTGCTCATCGGTTGGTATATCGGTATCGCCACCGCCATCGGCTTCGCCATTGGTGCAATCTTCTCCGGTCTGGCCGGCTACATCGGAATGAATATTTCGGTACGCGCCAATGTGCGCACCGCCGAGGCGGCCAATGAGGGGCTCAACCCGGCGATGCAGGTCGCCTTCCGCGGCGGCGCCATCACCGGGCTGCTGGTCGTCGGCCTGGGCCTGCTCGGTGTGGCCGGTTACTACGGGCTGCTGGTGATGTTCGGCGTCGAGGACCCGCTCCATCCGCTGGTGGGGCTGGCCTTCGGCGGCTCACTGATCTCCATCTTCGCCCGACTCGGCGGCGGCATCTTCACCAAGGGTGCCGACGTGGGAGCCGATATCGTGGGCAAGGTCGAGGCCGGTATCCCCGAGGATGACCCGCGCAACCCGGCGGTAATCGCCGATAACGTGGGCGACAACGTCGGCGACTGCGCCGGGATGGCCGCGGACCTGTTCGAGACCTATGCGGTCACCGTCATCGCCACCATGCTGCTCGGCGGCCTGCTGCTGGGCAACGGCGACGGTAATGCGCTGGTCTACCCGCTGGTGCTGGGCGGGGTTTCCATCATCGCCTCGATCATCGGCACCTTTTTCGTCAAGGCGCGCGAGGGCGGCAAGATCATGAACGCCCTCTACCGCGGACTTATCGTCTCCGGCGTACTCGCCGCCATTGCCTTCTACCCGGTCACCAGCATGATGATGGGTGATAACGGCAGCCACAGCGTACTGGCGCTGTGGGGTTCGGCCCTCATCGGTCTGGTGCTGACCGCGGCGATGGTGGTAATCACCGAGTACTACACCGCCACCGAGTACAAACCGGTACGGCACATCGCCGAGGCCTCCACCACCGGTGACGGCACCAACGTCATCGCCGGCCTGGGGGTATCGATGAAGTCCACCACCGCGCCGGTACTGGCGGTCTGCGCCTCCATCTGGGGCGCCTATGACCTGGCCGGTCTCTACGGCATCGCCATCGCCGCCACCTCCATGCTCTCGATGACCGGCATCATCGTGGCGCTGGACGCCTACGGCCCCATCACCGATAACGCCGGCGGCATCGCCGAGATGGCGGAGCTGGATGAGAAGATCCGCAACATCACCGACCCGCTCGATGCGGTGGGCAACACCACCAAGGCGGTGACCAAGGGCTACGCTATCGGCTCCGCCGGCCTGGCCGCGCTGGTGCTGTTCGCCGACTACACCCACGCCCTGGCCGGTGCCGGTGAGACGGCGCTCAACTTCTCACTCGATAATCACCTGGTGATCATCGGCCTGTTCATCGGCGGTCTGGTGCCCTACCTGTTCGGCGCCATGGCGATGGAGGCGGTGGGACGCGCCGCCGGCGGTATCGTCAATGAGGTGCGGCGCCAGTTCAAGGAGATGCCGGGGATCATGGACCACAGCCAGAAGCCGGACTACAGCCGTGCGGTGGATATGCTGACCAAGTCAGCCATCAAGGAAATGGTGATCCCCTCCCTGCTGCCGGTACTGGTGCCGGTGGTGGTGGGACTGACCCTGGGCAAGGAGGCGCTGGGCGGCCTGCTGATCGGCACCATTATCACCGGTCTGTTTGTGGCCATCTCCATGACCACCGGCGGCGGCGCCTGGGACAACGCCAAGAAGTACATTGAGGACGGCAACTTCGGCGGCAAGGGCTCCGATGCACACAAAGCGGCGGTCACCGGCGACACCGTGGGCGATCCCTACAAGGACACCGCGGGCCCGGCCATCAACCCGCTGATCAAGATCATCAACATCGTGGCGTTGATGATTGTGCCGATTCTGTAACCGCCACAGGGGAGCACCCACCGGGTGCGCCCCACCCCTTTCATATCCTGACAGGGCCGGTATAATTACCGGCCCTTTCTTTATTTGCAGCAACGTATCGAGGCCAGCAACCCATGAATCTCGACAGAGTCTCTTCCGGTAACGACGTCCCCAACGACATTAATGTCATTATCGAGATCCCGGCGCACAGCGACCCGGTGAAATACGAGGTGGACAAGGAAACCGGCGCCATGTTCGTCGACCGTTTCATGAACACCGCCATGCACTACCCCACCAACTACGGTTATGTCCCCCACACCCTCTCCGCCGACGGCGACCCGGTGGATGTGCTGGTGGTCACCCCGGTACCGCTGATCCCCGGTTCGGTCATTCGCTGCCGCCCGGTCGGTGTGCTGAAGATGACCGATGAGTCCGGCGATGACGCCAAGGTACTCGCGGTGCCGATCGACAAGCTCTGCCGTCTCTACCGCAACGCCAAGGACATCAACGACATGTCACCGGCAATGCTGGAGCAGATCGCCCACTTCTTCGAGCACTACAAGGACCTGGACGAAGGCAAATGGGTCCGCGTCGAGGGCTGGGGAAATATCGAGGAGGCGAAAAAGGAGATCCTGAACTCTGTCGAGATGTACAAACAGGCCCCTGAAAAGCCGAACTTCTGACCAGATAAAGTGGAGAGGATGAAGAAGGGCGATGAATTTCTCCCCTTCATCGCACCCCTTTTTTCATTTATTTTAGCCATATGAAGATTTGCATCGTTTCTGACAGTCACGACCGCCGCGACCTGCTTGCGACCGCGGTCAAAGAGGCCAAGGCGCTCGGTGCCCGGGCGGTCCTGCACTGCGGCGATGTCTGCGCCCCCACTGCGCTGCGTCCGCTGCAGCAGTTCGGCCTGCCGGTGCATGTGATCCACGGGAATAATGAAGGCGACACCTACGCCATGTTCATGCTCTCCCAGGAGCCGGAGAGCGTGATTCACTATCACGGTATGGACGCCGGTCTGGAATTGGCCGGCAAGCGCATCTTCCTGGTCCACTATCCCCACTACGCCGAGGCGCTCGCCCTGACCGGCGATTGGGATATGGTCTGCTGCGGCCACGACCACCATCCCGCCATCACCCCGGTGGAGAACATCAAACAGGGCCGGACACTGATCCTCAATCCCGGCACCATCGCCGGCCTCGGACCGCGGGCCAGTTACATCATGGGTGATCTGGAAACGATGGAGTTCGAAATCCGCGACGTCCCCGGCACCAAACCCCGCCAGAAACCGTAACTCACCGCAGAAACGCAGAGTACGCAAAGGATCTAAAGGCGATAATAGCCTGAGAACGAATGAAGCTCCCCTGTGAACCGGCTAGCTGATGTCTTCCCATAAAAAAACCGGGCATCGCTGCCCGGCCTACAGTTTAATCCGTTTTCTTTGCGCCCTTTGCGCCTTTGCGGTGCAATCTTTTAATCGCTTTTCTCTGCGCCTCTGCGATGAAATCAGATACTGGCTTTACCCTCGTCATGGAGCCTTTCATAACGCTCCTGATCGGTCACGCAGCGGCGGGCCGTCGGGTAAGCCTTGAGCCGCTCATAGGGAATCTCCACCTCGCAATCCTCGCAGCGGCCATAATAGCCTTCGCGCATCCGCTCCTGCGCCGCCTCCACCTCGCGCAGCGCCTTGATCGACATACTAATCACCGCTGAGTTGATATCGGAGAGCAGATCAGCCACCGACTCCTCGGCGGCATCATGCACCTGACCGGCCAGTTCGCCGTATTGCTCGTTATCACTGCGTAGAAGTTCCTCACGGATATCCCGGCGAAACTGCAGACGCTGCTCCTCCAGGGTCTGTTTCAGCTCGGCTAGTTGTTCATCACTCAAGTGGCTCATGAAGATACCTTTTGTTCATTATCAATATAAAATCAGTAACCGTCGGTGTTCTTCTCCACCCAGCGGTAACCCTCATCCAGTTGTTCCTTCTTCCAGAAGGGGGCGCGGGATTTAAGCGCTTCCATAATATGGCGACAGGCCTCAAAGGCGTCCTTGCGGTGCGCCGACCAGACAGCCACCAGTACAATGGGGTCATTGGGCTGCAGCGCACCGACCCGGTGAAGAATCAGCTCATCGAGTAGCTGCCAGCGCGCCCGCGCCTCTTCGACGATGCGCGCCAACTCCTTCTCGGTCATTCCCGGGTAGTGCTCCAGCGTCATTCCCCGGACCTCATCGCCTTCGTTGAAGTCACGCATAGTGCCGACAAAAACGGCACTGGCGCCGTATTTGCCCCGCTGCTGCTGCGCCACCACTTCCTCTTCGTAGCGCTGCAACGCCTCCCAGGGCCGGAAGGGGGTGTCATAAACCTCGATCCGCATCTCAGCCCCCGGTCACCGGTGGGAAAAAGGCGACTTCATCTCCACTGTAGACCTCCTGGTTGGGATCGCAATACTCCATATTCACCGCCACCAGCACATTCCCCGGCAGGGCCTTACCTCCGGAAGCGGCCAGCCAGACATCGGCAGCGGTGGCCACCTCGCCGATCTCCACCGTGGCGCCATCGCAACCCATCTGCTCTTTCAGGCCGGCAAAAAATTTAACCTTAACCGTCATCTGCTTATCCTCCGGAAACGGCGCAACGGTTTGCGCCATGACACGCCTGAGCCTATCATGATTGCCTTATGCAACCAACGACGGCTCTGACCGTCCCTCCAGAGATATTATGAGCGAATTTACCCATTTCAACAGCGAAGGAGATGCACACATGGTAGACGTCGGTGAGAAGGCGATCACCAAGCGCACCGCCGTCGCCGAGGGGCGCATCACCATGCAGCCCGAAACCCTCTCCCTCATCCTCAAGGGGGAGGCGAAAAAGGGCGATGTGCTCGGTGTGGCGCGCATCGCCGGAATCATGGGCGCAAAGAAGACCGCCGATTTGGTGCCCCTGTGCCATCCGCTGATGCTGAGCAAGGTCAGCATAGACCTCCTGCCCCTGGAACAGGAGCACGCCATACACTGCACCGCCACCGTTCAGACCAGCGGACAGACGGGCGTGGAGATGGAGGCGCTGACCGCCGTCCAGGTCACGCTGCTGACCATCTATGATATGTGCAAGGCGGTGGACAAGGGCATGACCATGGAGGGGATCCGACTGCTGGAGAAGGCGGGCGGCAAATCGGGGCACTGGAAGCGCTGAAGCACCCCGTAGCGGCCTCGGCTACACTTTCCTCATGCACACACCTTGTCATGCAGGAGGGTCCGATGAAGATTCAGCAGCTGCTGCACCAATGGGAACAGCGCACAAAAAACAACCAGCCTCTTCATGAATTGACCCTGCGTCTTCCTCGCTATGAGCTGGCCAAGGTGCATGCCCTGCAGGAGATGTATCCGGGCCAGGGGACGGACGAGCTTCTCAGCGAATTACTGATCGTCGCCCTGCATGAGCTGGAAGCCTCCTTCCCCTATATCCAGGGCGAGAAGGTGGTGGCCGAGGACGAAAGCGGCGATCCGATCTTCGAGGACACCGGCCCCACGCCACGCTTTATCGAATTGACCCGTAAACACGCCGCCCGCCTGCAATCGACCGATTAAGTTGTCGTCCCCTCGGCTGCCCACCCCCCGGATAGCTTCGCGCCCAACCGAAGAAATTCTTGTTTAGCTGACTGACCGGCGAGACAGAGTCATACTCCGCTCCTTACATCACTCGATCCGGCAGGCCTCGTCGAAGCTCAGGCGAGGGCCGCGTGGATAGAGTTTGTCGGTAGAACCGTAGCCCAAAGCGCAGATGAAATTGGCCTTGACCTTGCCATCCGGAAAGAAGGCCGCCTCCAGTTTGCTATTGTCAAAACCGGACATGGGACCGCAGTCCAGCCCCAGCGACCGGGCCGCCATGATCAAATAGGCCCCCTGCAGGGCGCTGTTGCGCATGGCGTTCTCCTCGATCTTCTGCTGCTTGCCGGCAAACCAGGAGCGGGCATCGGTGTGAGGGAAAAGTTTGGGCAGTTTTTCGTAGAACTCCAGGTCCATGCCGATGATCGCCACCACCGGCGCGGTCATCGACTTCTCCACATTCCCCTCATTGAGGCTCGGCTTTAAGCGCGCCTTGGCCTCCTCGCTCTTGACGAAAACGATTCGCGCCGGGCAGCTGTTGGCGCTGGTGGGCCCCCACTTCATCAGCTCGTAGAGCTCATGCAGCAGCTCATCACTGACCTCCTTCTCCTGCCAGGCGTTGTAACTTCGCGCCTCGCGAAACAGCTGATCCAGTGCCTGATCGGTTAGGGCTTGGGAAGTCATAAGCTCTCCTTTTGTTGTGATGATTGCGATTTACCCCTGAGTTGGGGGTGCCTGCAGTGCGCTTCAAGCGCAGCTGGACAGCTTCGGCATCTGGCCCCATCATACGGGCATGCATGTATCGCCTCTTTCCCCACCGCAAAGTGAAGCAGAACTGCTGCAACGCTGCCACGACATCGCCGGACTTTCGCTGAAGCAGCTGGCCGAGCGTCTGGCCCTCACCGTTCCAAAAGATCTCCGGCGACACAAGGGCTGGGTCGGTCAACTGGTCGAACGGGTGCTTGGGGCCGATGCCCAGTCATTGGCCGAACCGGATTTTCGCGCCATCGGTGTAGAGCTTAAAACCCTCCCTGTGGACAGTAGCGGATTACCCCGCGAGTCAACCTACATCTGCACCGTACCGCTGGAGGAAGGGGTGGAACCGGACTGGGAGAGCAGCTGGATCTGCCGCAAACTCTCCCGGGTGCTTTGGTTGCCGGTAGAGGCTGATCCCGCCATCCCCCTGGCTGCACGACGCATCGGCAGCGCCCTGCTTTGGAGCCCCGATGAGGAGGAGCGCACGCTACTTCGACAGGATTGGGAGGAGTTGACGGAGATGATCTACATGGGCGAACTGGAGCGAATCACCGCACGGCTCGGTACGGTGCTGCAGATTCGGCCCAAGGCCGCCAACTCGCGGGTGCGCTGTCGCAGTGTCGGGGCGGACGGCGAGGCGATCCTCACCAATCCGCGAGGCTATTACCTGCGCCCGGCCTTCACCCGGCGGCTACTGGAACGCCACTACCATGACAAGTGACGCCAATATCGCTCACAGCAAAGGGGGGAGAAGGGGGTGCTACCCCCCCCCGCCGGGTTGGATTGATGGTGGGATATCAGCCTTTTTTGAGCATATCGAGCAACTGGTCCTTGAGGTGTAACCGCTTCTTTTTCAGCTCCTCGGTATACTCATCGGCAGGGGTCTCGATCTCCTGCTCGATACGACGGATCTCGTGGTCCACTTCATGGTACTCGTCGAACAGCTTGGAAAAGTGCTGATCGTTGACCTTCATCTCATGGATCTTATTCCGATAATCCGGCAGTTCATGGACCAGGTCATGGTGTTCGCCAAACATTTTCACTCTCTCCTCTTGGTAATGAATAAATCTCTCAGGGGCTGCTCTTCCCCATTAGTCTCTTCTCCGCCCTTACTTTATCGGCAAAGGCCTTACCACGGGAAGGGCACGGTTGTATCGCGTATATTTTTCTAGCTTTTCCGGGATACAGTGCGTATAGTTGCCCCCTGCGCAAGGAGTGCGTATCTACCGTCCCTGACCTCCCGCCGTGATGTTCACCGCCCAAGGGTTAGCGACAACCCGACCCGACCTACCATCGGGCGACATTGGACAACGGCGCCTACCCCGGTCAACCGGGGCGCGAACTTATCACCGATCCGGGTAACCACCCGCGTCTTTATTTCCGTCCCGCAGAGGATGGATAAGGAGCTATTTTGTCTTTCACAGACCTTAATCTCGACGAATCTTTACTGCGCGCCATCAAGGCCTGCGGTTTCGACACCCCTTCCGATATCCAAAAAGAGGCGATTCCGGTCGCCCTCGAGGGCAGCGACCTGATGGCCTCCGCTCAGACCGGCACCGGCAAAACCGCCGCGTTCGTTCTGCCGGCGCTGCAGCGACTGCTCAACAACAATCCCGCAGCGGGACATGGACCACGGGTTCTTATCCTCACCCCGACTCGTGAACTGGCCACACAGGTGACCGAAGCAATACGAGACCTGGGCAAGTTCAGCCGACTGCGATCCGCAACCGTGGTCGGCGGCATGCCCTATCCGCCGCAAATCAAGATGCTGCGCCAGCCGCTGGACTTGCTGGTAGCCACCCCCGGTCGCCTTATCGATCACTTCGAGCAGGGCCGCCTGGACTTCAGCCGACTGGAAGTGCTGGTGCTGGACGAGGCCGACCGTATGCTCGACATGGGTTTTGTCGAGGACGTGGAACGCATCGCCGCCGCTCTGCCCGAGCAGCGTCAGACACTGCTCTTCTCCGCCACCCTGGAAGGCGAGGTGCGCAAGGTCTCCCGTCGCATTATGAACGATCCCAAGCGTATTCAAATCGCCGGAGTGAAGGTCAGTCACGACTCTATCGAGCAACATATCCACCAGGCCGATGATTTCCGCCACAAACAGGCGCTGCTGTCTCACCACCTGGAGCAAAAGGCGGTAAGCCAGGCGGTAATCTTCACCGCCACCAAGCGCGGCGCCGACGACCTCGCCAAAAAGCTGCGCGAACAAGGGCATCGCAGTGCGGCACTTCACGGCGATATGAGTCAGGGGGCACGCCGACGCACCGTCGAGCGGATGCGCCGCGGCCAGTGCCGCGTCCTGGTCGCCACCGATGTGGCCGCTCGCGGCATCGACATCAAGGGAATCACCCATGTGTTTAACTTCGACCTGCCCATGGCCGCCGAGGACTACATCCACCGCATCGGCCGGACCGGCCGCGGCGGGGCCTCCGGTAACGCCTTCTCCCTGGTCGGACCGCAGGAGTGGGACAAGGTGGCGCGTATCGAGAAGCTCACCGGAACCAAGCTCAACCGCATGATTCTGGAAGGTCTCGAACCCCGCCACCCGGAACCCAAGCCCTTCGCCCAGCGCGGCAAGCGTCGTCCGGGCGGCGGTGGTGGTTATGGCCAGAAACGCCGCTTCGGCGGCAAGCCCGGCGGGAGTGGTCGCAAACCTGCGATTCATCATAAGCGGCCAACCGGCGCCGGCCGTCCGCGCAGTGCCGGGAGTGGGCAGGGTTAAGACTGTCGTCTTTTCCACTGTCCAATCCGGCGGCAGGGAATAAAAAACCGGGCTTTTGAGCCCGGTTTTTTTATGCTTGCGCGTATGTCGCCGCGACTGCATGGTTGGAACGGTACACCATCGCTGCTGTGCAGATTGTATCGCCACGCGGTACAAACACAACCTTCGCGCGGACACAAAAAAGCCGGGGCTTTCGCTCCCGGCCTTTTTATATTCAGGGATGAGATGCGCAGGAACAGCGCCTCACCCTTGAAACTTACAGCTTCTCGGCGTTCTCCGCCAGGTACTCGGCAACACCCTCGGGGGTGCCCTTCATACCCTGGTCGCCCTTGTTCCAGCCGGCAGGGCAGACTTCGCCGTGCTCTTCGGTGAACTGCAGGGAGTCGACCATACGCAGCATCTCGTCGATGTTACGGCCGAGCGGCAGGTCATTGACCACCTGGTGGCGGACGTTACCTGCGGTATCGATGAGGAAGGAAGCGCGGAAGGCGACGCCGGCCTGCGGGTGCTCCACATCGTAGGCCTGACAGATGGCGTGGTTGATGTCGGCCACCAGCGGGTACTTCACCGCACCGATACCGCCGTCTTTGATGTCGGTGTTACGCCAAGCGTTGTGGGTGTAGTGGGAATCGATGGAAACACCGATTACCTCTACATTACGCTTCTTGAACTCCTCGATGCGGTGATCGAAAGCGATCAGCTCGGAGGGGCAGACAAAGGTGAAGTCCAGCGGATAGAAAAAGATAACCGCGTACTTGCCTTTGATGTGTGTCTTCAGGTTGAAATCGGGAACGATTTCGCCACTGGCCAGTACAGCATTCGCGGTAAAGTCGGGGGCCTCGCGGCCTACTAATACGCCCACTATTCACTCTCCTTATTTTTGACATTAAACAAAACAACCAAGAAATTATGTCGGGTATAGTACGCCGACCATTCCCATCAATCAATAGGGTCATTTTGGCAAAAATAAACGGGGAGACGAAGGTTTTTCCTCGCCCCGGGTATGGCCTGCCATGGAAAGTGTTGCCCGGGCGGTGCGCCACATTCCCGTTGCGCCTTATGCGGCGACTTCGCCGCCTTCGGCAGGCATTAAATGGAGTGAAAAGAGCGGTAACATCAGGCCCCCGTCGAACCACAGGGGCCTGTGAAGCAGGAAGGCCGGTAGGTTACTCTGAAACGCTGACCTGGGTCGCCTGAAGGCCCTTGGGGCCCTGCTCGACCTCAAAGTCCACGTTCTGACCTTCATTGAGAGTGCGGTACCCTTCGCCCTGGATTGCAGAGAAATGCACAAAGACATCCTCCCCCCCCTCGGACGGTGCAATAAAGCCGAAACCCTTGGTGTTGTTAAACCATTTAACTGTACCAGTACGCATAAGCTAAACCTCAAACAAATTAAAACACGTATCCTTGCGAGCCCTTTTTTCCACTCAAGAGTGCACGAGCACCTACTCCACCCCAAGCGTAAAAACGAGTACGCAAAATCGAGTATAACCCCTGAATCAGGCACTGACCACGATATTTTAAATATTAAAATTTCCTAATATTCCAATCACTTACGGTCACTGAAATAGCCGGGGTGACGCAGAACACCCCAATTTCGTAAAATGCAGCAAACCCTACGGAGAACGACCGCCATGACCATCGGAACCCCGCTATCACCCACCGCCACCCGCGTGATGCTGCTCGGCAGCGGTGAGCTGGGCAAAGAGGTAGTTATCGCCCTGCAGCGGCTGGGCGTGGAGGTGATCGCGGTGGATCGCTACGAAAACGCGCCGGGCCATCAAGTGGCGCACCGCGCCCATGTGATCGACATGGCCGATGCAAAGGCCCTGCGGGCGCTGGTGGAACAAGAACGGCCTCAACTCATCGTGCCTGAGATCGAGGCGATCGCCACCGAGGAGCTTGCGCGCATCGAAGCCGATGGCCTGGCAACGGTGATCCCTACCGCCCGCGCCACCCGGCTGACCATGAATCGCGAGGGTATTCGCCGTTTGGCCGCCGAGGAACTGGCGCTGCCCACCTCTAACTACGCCTTTGCCGAGACCCTCGCTGACATGGAGGCTGCCATAGACGCCGGCATCGATTACCCTTGTATCGTCAAACCGGTCATGTCCTCCTCAGGCAAAGGCCAGTCCACTCTTCACGACGCGGACGGGCTCCAGGCCGCCTGGAACTATGCCCGTTCCGGTGGACGGGTGGACCGGGGCCGGGTCATCGTCGAGGAGATGATCGACTTCGACTATGAGATCACCCTGCTGACGGTCCGGGCGAAGAACAGCGCCGGTGAGATCGAGACCCATTTCTGCGCCCCCATCGGTCACCGCCAGGAGAAGGGCGATTATGTGGAGAGCTGGCAGCCCCAACCCATGAACACAAAAGCTCTGGAACAGGCACAGGAAATCGCCCGCACCATCACAGGCAGCCTGGGCGGTTGCGGGCTGTTCGGAGTTGAGCTGTTCGTCAAAGGGGATACGGTGTGGTTCAGCGAGGTCTCACCACGGCCGCACGATACAGGCATGGTGACCATGGCCACCCAGTGGCAAAACGAGTTTGAATTGCATGCTCGGGCGATTCTTGGGCTGCCTGTTTGCACCGAGCTGCGTAATGCCGGCGCCAGCGCGGTGATCTATGGCGGACTTGACGAAAAAGGCGTCGCCTTTGAAGGGGTCGCCGAGGCGTTGTCGGTTGCCGGCAGTGAACTTCGCCTCTTTGGCAAACCCGAGTCGTTCGAATACCGCCGCATGGGAGTTGCTCTGGCCTACGGGAAAGACATTGAGGAGTGCCGTCAGCGGGCACGGCGTGCGGCGGCAAAAGTGCGTCCGACAAGCAACAACTGACTTGATTAGATATCTGACGGCGCGAGCGGTTACATCTAGACAACAAAAAGGGCGCTTGAAAGCGCCCGTTAAAAGTCGTTTATTGCGACAAACACGCCTTAAGCCCGCTTACGCTTTTGCCCTCCACCGATCATCCGTCTCAGTAGTGACGGACTATCGCCTGCGGCGGCCGGGGATACATTCCTGAGTATGCGTACCAGGGAGCTCTCGCCACCGGCCTCCATTGCCGGGTTATAGGCCCCGCCACCCTGGGTATCACGAATCGAACAAATAATGCCCGCCTGATCGAATTTTTCCACCAGCATCTGAGCATCCACGGAACTGTTACAGCGCTTCAACACCACCCGTTCACTGCCTAGCAAACGATTGGCCTTGTCCTCATTTATTCCCAGGGAAAGCACAAGATTGCTCTTAACCGTTGCCGCATCCTGTCCCGGCTTGAGCCTGCCCGTATAGATTACCTGGTAGCGTTTTTCACTCATGGCGGCGTCTCTCTTGTTCTGTTTTCTTACTTGATCAGGCAAAACAGCCACGTTGAGAGTAACGATGAACGAACTTCGCTTTTATATCTGTGACAGAGTTTTCAGATTTTTACACACACAAATCGAGAGTGTGATGGAATTATCAATTTTCCATCCCCAGTCACCGAATTTTCGCCGATACCCCGGAAATACCGCCCCCTCCCTTGCCTTATTCTACTGACACGTATAGCAACAACCCTAAGCGCTTCTTGCCGCCAAACCTGCAACAAAGCAGCCACACCTTTACCCAATTGGAGGGAGGCGCTCCATCAGATAGCAAAGGCAGTCCTGGCGGATAACCTCCTTGTTGAGCGTGAGCATCGAAGGCATCACCGGCAGACGGGTTTTAAAACGGCTGTTATCTCGCTCAAAATATTGCCCCGCCACATCCTTGCCGCTTTCATCCCACGCCTCCAGCCTGGCCGCATCCGAGCCAATCCTGGCCAGCTCGGTGCCTGCCGGCAGTTCGCGGAAATTCATGTGATCCAGATCATCCGGCAGAATCACATCTGCGGCCCCATCGCTAAAGCTGAAACTTACGCTCTGCGGCACCTTGACGGTAGCTACCGTGTGATACAGCTCATAATCGGTCATGGGCACAGGATGCTCGGGAAAGTGATCCAAGTGCAGCGCCGCTTCGACAAACTCCACCGCATGCTCGGTATTGTGGCTCAGGCCCGCCTTGCCGCACTCCACCGTCACCGCCGGACAGATTTTGCCGAAGGCCATCGACTGGACGGTATCCGGTTTGGTGAAGTAGACGACGGTACGGCTGAACAATGTCGCCAGCTGAAGATAGGGCTGCTGCAGGAAATTGATGCAGGCGTAGTGGGGATTCAGGCCGGTATTGTTATGGATATCGATACTGGCGAAAACCTGTCGCTCCTGCATGATCGCAACAAGCTGTTGCGCCATGCGTGCCTCCTCGCTCTCTCCCCCGGCCCAGATGCGGTTGTAGTCCGGTTTACCGTTGATATGGCGCACCCCTTCGCGTCCCGCCTCTACATTGCCGATAAACAGTGAAAGCGACCGGGGCAGGGTTTTCTGTGCATATTTTTTCAGCAGCACCCGCATCGCCTCCCAGCCGGTATCCTCATTGCCGTGCAACAGCACCGAGACAAACAGCGGTCTTTGATGGCGACCCGGCAAATGGATCAGGGTCGGCCCGTTAAGTTTCTCGTGCAGCCGCGTGCCGGGTAACTCAAGCAAACCATCGGGAATGGCATTCAGTTCTGTCAGCATTCTTTCTCCATCACAGCCTATTTATTGCACTAGCCACGGACCACACGGAAGGCCCGGACCTTATAAGCAAGTGCAGCGGTCTCCAGCAAGACGCAATACATCCTCTGCAACAAGGGTGTTCAGCCAGTTTTCTCTTCCGTATGTACAGTGTATTCCGTGACCATCTCATCAGAGTTACAGATGCCACTCATGCACGGGTTTGCCGCTGTTCTGTCGCTCACGGTAGGCGGCCAGCATCGCCGCCGGATCATTGCCGTGGCTATCCAGGTAACCCAACTGCCAGACGGCGCCGGTCTGCCCGCTGAGAAGGCGCTGCTCGATAACCGATAGATAGTAGTCATTAAGCCGGGGCTCGCAGCCGAGACGCTCCAGTCCCTCTCTGGCCACCGCTATGAGTTGCTGAAGCAGCTCGCCCATGCGACCGCGGCGCCCGTCAAGCCAGGTGACCTGGGCGTTGAGTCCGTAGCGTGCGGCGGCATAGAAATTGTCCCGCGCCTGAAAAAATTCCAGCTGCTGTTCGGCGGCCGTCTCCTGTTCAGCCACCATGCTAACAAGGCCATAAAAAAAAGCGGTGTTGGCCAAGGTGTCAAGGATACTCGGTCCGGCCGGGATCACCCGGTGCTCGATACGCACATGCGGGGTGCCATCCTCATCGAAGCCGATAAGCGGGCGGTTCCAGCGCCAGATGGTCCCGTTATGTAACCGCAGATGGTTGAACCGCCCGGTTTCATCCCCAAGGTCCACCGGCAGCAGCAGCGGGAAGTGTTCGGCATTTTCACTAAACACCTCCATGATGCTGTACCGGGCATAACCGCTGCCGAAGGAGACCCGTTTTAGCGGACCGAACGCGCCGCCGGCAATCCCGCCCACCGCCACCGCCTGTTCGAACAACGGGATTCGCGTCTCCTGCCACAGCCGTTTGCCGAAAAGCAGCGGCGAGTTGGCACTGATCGCCACCATCGGTGCGGAGAGGATCTGCATCGCGTTGTAGTAACGCACCGCCTTCTCCTGCGCCACCTGCAGGTGGATCTGGAACGAGGTTGTGGCCGCCTCCAGCATCACATCCCCATGCACCGCCTCCAGGTGCTGTTCGCCGACGATATCCAGCTCCAGCGGCCTCCCCTCACGCAGTCGCAACACCTGCTCGTTGAGCGCCCGGTAGCGCTCCATGCGCGACATATTCTCCAGGGTGAGCATGGTGTCCCACACCGTCGGCAAGATCCCCACCATCACCAAATCGGCATCCAGCTGCTGCGCCACCTCCCGGCAGCGGGCCCAGTTTGCCTCCAGCTCGTGTTGCATCCGTTCCAGCGCATCTCCCTGCAGCGGCTGCGGTGAGCTGTTGATCTCGATGTTAAACCGTGACAACTCGGGGCTGTAGAGCGCGCTATCCCCCAACAGCGCCAGATACTCCTCATTGATGGGCGCGGGCCGGCCCTCGCTGTCCACCAGCCAGGCTTCCAACTCAAAGCCGCCGATACCGTGGCGGGCGGAAAAGCTCTTCTGTGCAAGGAGTTGTTTCAGCAGCGCGGTCTCTTCGGTCAGGCGCTTTTCAAAACGGGTGAAATCCTGTTTCCGAAACCGTGAGGCGCTGATCTCCTGCCCCATGGCTAGCCCACTTTCTGCCGGTACAACAGGGCATCCAGTTGCGCCAGTCTCTCCGGGGTGCCGATATCGAACCATTGGCCGCGATAATGCTCGCCGCTCACCGCCCCCTCTTCCATTGCGCTACGGAGCAGGGGAGCCAGTGCAAAGGCGCCATCCTCACAGCCGTCGAACAGGGAGGGGTGATAGACGCCGATCCCGGAGAAGGTCAGCCGCTCCCCCTCGCCGGCATGCACCCGCCCCTGCTCGAGCACGAAGTCGCCCTGCGGGTGCTGTGGCGGGTTGTCCACCAGTACCAGGTGCGCCCGCTCGACCTGCCGCTCACGCAGTCTTGCATAGGGGTAGTCGCTCCAGACATCACCGTTAATGACGACAAAGGGCGCATCGCCCAGCAGCGGCAGGGCGCGGAAGATCCCTCCACCGGTCTCCAGTGCCTCGCCTTCAGCCGAATAATGAATGGATAGCCCGTAGCGCCGGCCATCACCGAGCTGCTTCTCGATCTGATCCCCCAGATAGGCATGGTTGATCACCACGGCGTCAAAGCCGGCCGCGGCAAGCGATTCCAGGTGGTACTCGATAAGATGCCTGCCGCCGGCCTTCAGCAGTGGTTTCGGCGTGGTATCGGTGAGGGGCCGCATCCGTTCACCACGGCCGGCGGCCAGTATCATCGCTTTCATTCAAAAATCCTGTGATACAACCCATTTTCAACTCCGCCCGTTGCCGTTTGGCGGCAGGAGCGGCTTGACTGCCATTATTGGCAAAAGAGAGCGCCCACCACAACCGCCGCAGGGAAAATGCCGCGGTTATGAAGATGCTTCCGCCTTGAAAAAGCCGCCTCTTCCCTCCATTTGAGTGTATAACATCACCCCGGCGGGCCCTGAAAACCTCACGATTTTATTATTAGGAGCAGCAGCATGAGCGACATCAGCAACAACGATATGGACTTGAACAGCGGTATCAGCGCCTTCGAGGGAAAACACTTCGGCACAGCGATGCAGCTTCTCTCCCCCCTGGCCGAAGACGGTAACCCCGAGGCCCAGTATCGTGTCGCCATCATGCAGCAAAACGGCCTGCTCGGCTCGGCCAATCTCCCCGAAGCGGTCAGGCTGATGCGCGCCGCCGCCGAGCAGGGACACGCCATGGCCCAACACGGCATGGGCTTTATGTACCTGGAGGGCGAAGGCGTGGAGAAGGACCCCGGCGAGGCGAAAAAGTGGTTTGAGCTTGCCGCCGAGCAGGGGCTGGTCGGCTCCCTGACCACACTGGGCATGATGTACCAGGAGGGCAACGGGGTGGAACAGAATGAGGAGAAGGCCAAGGAGTACTACAAAAAAGCCGGCTTCGATATGTAAGCCGCCCTTCGCTGGATAATCCGAATAAAGCGGCTGTAATGCCTAATGCCGCTTTTTTGTTTTGTGTCCTAAGCGTAGGCTTAACAACCACTCCGGCTTGCCGGATCATCAACCGTCCAGATGCGGCACTACCCGCTCCTCCAGCAGGTGTTTGAAGGCACTCAACTCCGGATAACGCTCGCAGACCGCCACCACATAGCCCAGAGTTCGGGGAATATCATTGAGGTAACCGGGCTTGCCGTCACGGTGGTTGAGCCGGGCGAAAATCCCCGTGGCCTTGAGGTGACGTTGCACCCCCATCAGGTCGAACCAGCGCAGAAAACGCTCCTCCTCGCGCCGGCGCAATATACCTTGATCGACGGCGATATCGTGATAGCTGCTCACCCACGCCTCGACCTGTTCCCGCGGCCAAGCGATATAACAGTCGCGCAGCAGGGATGCCAAATCGTAAGTGATTGGTCCATGAACCGCATCCTGGAAGTCGAGGATGCCGGGGTTGTGCTCACTCACCATCAGATTTCGGGAGTGATAGTCCCGGTGGACACTCACTTGCGGTTGCTCCAGGGCATTCCCGACCAGAAGGTTAAAGGTCTCATCCAGCACCTTTTGTTCAGCCTGCTCCAGCGCCAGCCCCAGGTGTCCGCCCAGATACCATTCGCGGAACAGCTCCATCTCCCGCCACAGCAGTTCCCGGTCATAGGGGGGGAGAATCCCCTGTCCCGGACCACGGGCCTGCAGCGTTGCCAGGGCCTCCATGGCATCCCCATAGAGCCGCTCGACATTCCGCCCATCGAGCACATCGAGGTACTGCTGCGAACCGAGATCGCTGAGCAATAAAAAGCCCCGGGCCAGGTCCTCGGCCATGATCTCCGGCACATTCAAGCCAATGTCCCGCAACTGGCGACCGATACGGACAAACGGACCACTGTCCTCCTTCTCCGGCGGTGCATCCATGACAATCCGGCTCTCGCCATCGAAGCGGATACGAAAATAACGCCGAAAACTCGCATCGGACGAGGCGGGAGCAAGGTCATAAGGGGGCAGGCCGAGCGTATTGCTCAGCCAGTGATTGAGTTGTTCCAGTCGCTCCGACACGCTGCTTACCTACTGCTTAGAAGCGGAAACCCAGCTTGGCGCTGTAACTGCCGGTATCACCGGTCTGGTCCCCTTCCACGGCGATGTTCAACAAGCCCATGTTGAGATTAATGCCCGCATAAACCTTGTCCTGAGTGAAATCCTCGTCTTCAAGGTCGATATCGGCATTCGGCTTGCTGTTGACCCAGTTGCGGCCAACGCCCGCATAAGGGGTTACCATCGCAAACCCCTTGGAGATGGTCAGCTCCAAACCTGTGGTATCCATGTCCAGCTGGTCCACACCGCTGAGGCGGGTATAGGTGCCGCGCACGGCTATTGCCGGTGACGCCACCCCGCCCTCCATCAAGGCATAACGCAGCTCCGCGCCACTCAGTTTGATATTACTGTTGGGAATGGAGGAAAGGAAAACGCCCACGTCTATCGAGGCGGGCAACCCCTTGTGCAGGTGGACTTTGGGGATGGTGAGCGAATCGGCGCCGCAGCCGCCGCAGGCCAGATCATAGGCCTCGGTATTCTCAAGAGATGTGTTCGTTACCTCCACACCGATATCGATGCCGGTCATACCCAGCGGCTCGGCGGGGGCGACCGCCTTGTAACTCAGTGCAGCGGCGAGGTCCTCAGAGAGGTCACGGAACTGGGGCTGTACCAGGCTGCCCAGAGAATCGACATCATCGGCAGCCATCACCGGAACAGAAAGAGATGCTACAAGCGGTAAGGTAAAAAGGGCTTTTTTCATGGAGTGACACCTTATAATAATTCACATTCGCGTTCGATTATGCCAGAGACAGCCCATGCACGAATGTGAACCATAACACGCCCTGAAATTCACTGCCGGGAAAGAATCCCGTTGATGAGAAGGGGGAACTGTGCGATTTTACCCGCCCTGAAAAAAAACCATTGCTCCCAGTTTTTCTCTACAATCACCGTTGTGAACCGGAACGCGATTACAGCCATTTGCCTCGCCGCCGCAGGCGCCTTAAGTCATCCTATGGTGCTTGCAGCAGCGGAAACCGAGGACCGCTGGGCTCTTTGCCCGCCGGTGGTGGATACGCGCGCCTCACAAATCCCGCCCTTTACAGCCGCGCCGGGGGCCACCCAGGCGACTGCCGATGAGGCATTTGCCGAAGCGGACAACATCACCCGTCTGCGGGGCGATGTGATCGTTCAACGCGACCAGGCCACCTTGCTGGGCGATACGGCGGAGTACTTCCGCAACGAGGATCGCCTGCTGTTACAGGGCAACGTCAGCTACCGTGCCGACGGTCTGTGGATAGAAAGCGACCGCGCACAACTCTTACTGGGTGAGCAGAGCGGTTTTTTCGACAACACCCGCTTCCACATTCCCGACGCGCACGCCTTCGGCAGCGCCGATCGCATCCAGGCCGACGGCCCGAAGCATATCCTTCTAAGCTCGATAAGCTACACCACCTGCGACCCGGGACAGCCCGACTGGGAACTCAAGGCCAAGGAGCTGAACCTGGATAAGGCCTCCAATACCGGCGAGGCCTGGCACGCCAGCCTCTCCTTCAAGGGTGTACCCTTTTTCTACAGCCCCTACCTGAACTTCCCGCTGGAGGGGCGCAAAAGCGGCCTCCTTCCCCCGACATTCGGCACCTCCGAGCTCAACGGAACCGATTTCAGCCTGCCTGTCTACTGGAATATCGCCCCCAACCAGGACGCCACCTTCACCCCGCGTTACATCAGCAAGCGCGGCAGCATGATGATGGGGGAGTACCGTCTGCTCACGCAAAATACCCACGGCCGGATCAACGCCGGCTACCTGAATGACGATAAGCTCACCGACGAGGATCGCGACTATTTGTCCGTTAGCCACCATGCGCGCATCAGCCGGGGTTGGCAAAGCGAGATGGTCTTCCGTCGCACCTCAGACAACGACTTTTTCACCGACGAACTGGGGGGGAACGAGGAAAGCGGCAGCCAAACCCACCTGGAGCGTCGCGCCGACCTCACCTATACGGATCGCTACTGGCGTTTTCTCGCGCGGACACAGGACTTTCAGACCCTCAGCGGCACCTCCCCCTACCAGCGCCTGCCGCAGTTGCGGCTGGACGGCAGCATGCCCGAGCGTCGTAACCGCCTTCGTTTCGCCCTGGAAAGCGAGGCGGTCAGCTTTCGTCACGACACCCTCGCCCCCACCGGCGAGCGGGTCGACGTGAAACCCTCTGTGAGTTTGCCGCTTGGCGCCCCGGCATGGTTCCTGAAACCCTCCCTGGCCTGGCGCCACACCCAATATCAGCTCGACGACTACGGTCCCGGTGAAACCTTTGAACGCTCACAACCCATCGGTTCGCTCGACAGCGGCCTGTTCTTCGAGCGCGCTCTCGAACTGGGCGACAGGCCGTATATACAGACCCTGGAGCCCCGCCTTTTCTACCTTAACGTCCCCTATGAGAACCAGGATGACCTGCCCCTGTTCGACACCGGCGAACTCGACTTCAGCTTCAGGCAACTGTTTAGTGACAACCGGTTCAGCGGCGCCGATCGCCAGGCGGATACCGAACAAATCACCCTCGCACTGACCAGCCGCCTGCTCGACAATGCGAGCGGCAAAGAGCGCCTGCGGGCGGCCATCGGCCGGATTTATTACTTCCGCGACCGACAAGTTACCCTTACCGGCACCGAGCCCGATCTGACCCGCGAGAGCTCGGATATCATCGGCGAACTTTCGCTCTCCCCCTCGGACAGTCTCACTATGCGCCTCACCGAACAGTGGAACCCGGAGGAGGAACGATTTGAACGACTCAACGGCCGGCTGCGTTACTCCCCGGCACAGCGCAAGGTGCTCAACATGGGCTATCGCTACAACCGTGAGGACGCCCTGCATCAGGCCGATGTGGCCATGTTCTGGCCGGTGACCCGTCAGTTGCGTGTGCTCGGCCGCTATCAATATGACCTGGGAAGCGAACTATCACTGGACACCATCGGCGGCGTCGAATACGAGAGTTGCTGCTGGAGCGTACGCCTGCTGCAACGGGCCCGACGCAACTCGATTGACGACGAATTGAACCATAGCACCTATCTGACACTCGAATTGAAAGGACTGGCCGGCCTCGGCCGAAGTCTCGAAGAGAGTACCGAACGTGGTATTCTAGGCTATGACTAATCTGCACGACCAACCGAGCAACTAGATGAGCACTATGCGACTGATCCCCATTTTACTTCTGCTACTCTCCCTCGTCGGCCCGATTCAGGCCGCCGTGCAGGAAATCAACGGCATCGCCGCAGTAGTGGATGATGATGTCATCACATCCAACGAGCTTAACCGACGCGTTGAGCGGACCCTTGTTCAACTGCAACAACGAGGGGCAACCGGGCTTCCGCCAAGAAACGTCATCGAGCGTCAGGTTTTGGAACGCTTGATCATGGAAAAACTGCAACTGAATCGTGCCAAAGCCCTTGGCATTCAAATCGATGACGAGCAACTCAACAAAGTCATCGCCAACATCGCCGCCGAGAATGGAATGCGCATGCAACAGTTCCGCGCCGCCCTGGAGGCGGACGGGATGGATTTCTCCTTCTTCCGCGAGCAGATCCGTGACGAAGTACTCATCTCCCGCCTGCTCAATAATCAGGTCCGGAGCCGCGTCGACGTCACCCCTCGCGAGGTGGACGCCTTCCTCGAAACCCGTGCCCGGCAGGGCAACGAAGACATCGAGTATCGCCTTCGCCATATCCTGGTCGCCTTACCCGGCAACGCCTCGCCGGAGCAGATTCAGGAGACCCGCAGCAAAGCCGAAAAACTCATGGCCCGGCTGCAACAGGGAGAGGATTTCAGTCAACTGGCCATCGCCCACTCCGACAGCCAACAGGCTCTGGAAGGAGGCGATCTCGGATGGCGCCGCCTTGGCCAGCTACCCACCCTCTTCGCAGAGCCGGTCATGAAATTGGAGCCCGGCGAATTCAGTCCGCTCATCCGTAACAGCAGCGGCTTTCACATCCTTCTGCTGGAACAAAAACGGGGCGAACAAGCCCAACTGATCCGCCAGGTGCACGCCCGTCACATCCTTATCCGGACCGGTGAGCTGGTATCAGAAAACGAAGCCCGAGATCGCCTGGAGCGACTGCGCGAGCGAATTCTCGGCGGCGCCTCCTTCGCCGACCTGGCCCGGGCGAACTCGGAGGACCCCGGCTCCGCCGCCAAGGGGGGTGATCTGGGATGGGCCGATCCCTCCACCTACGTCCCCGCCTTTCAGGAGGCGCTGAAAGAGACCCCGGTTGGCAAGATCAGCCCGCCGTTCAAGAGCCAGTTCGGCTGGCACATCGTCCAGCCACTTTCCTGGCGCGATCACGACAGCACCGATGAAATGCAGCGCGAAAAGGCCTTCAAAACCTTGCGCGAACGCAAAATCGAGGAAGAGACCCGCAAATGGTTACGCCGCCTGCGCGACGAGGCCTACGTGGATTACCGCATCGAGCGCTAGCACGATGAGCGCCCACCGCCCCGTCCGCCTGGCTCTCACCCCGGGCGAACCGGCCGGTATCGGCCCGGACCTCTGCCTGCAGCTGGCACAGCGGTCAGGTCACCAAACGGAGTTGGTGGCCATCGCCGATCCCGCCCTGCTGGAACAGCGTGCCGAGGAGCTCGGCCTGCCGATTACGCTGCGCCCTTTCGATCCGCAACATCCCCCTGAGCCCACGGGCGCCGGCGAACTTGCCGTACACCCCATTACGCTGGGCGCACCGGTACACACCGGGCGGCTCGATCCGGCCAATGCAGAGTATGTATTGAAGACCCTGCAAAGCGCCGTCGAGGGCTGCCTTGCCGACCGTTTCGATGCCCTGGTCACCGGTCCGGTGCATAAAGGGGTGATTAATGATGCCGGCATTCCCTTTACCGGCCACACCGAATTCCTCGCCGAACAGACAGACACACCGAGGGTGGTGATGATGCTCGCCACCGAGGGCCTGCGGGTGGCGCTGGCCACCACCCACCTGCCGCTGGCCGAGGTCAGCCGCCACATCACAAAAGAGTTGTTGCGGGAGATACTGCAGATCCTGCACCGTGATCTTCAGCAACGCTTCGGCATCACCACCCCGCGGATTATGGTTTGCGGCCTCAACCCGCACGCCGGAGAGGGCGGCCACCTGGGGCGCGAAGAGCTGGAGATCATCGGGCCACTCCTGGAACAACTACGCGGTGAGGGCATGCACCTGTTCGGCCCGCTGCCCGCCGACACCCTGTTCACCCCCCGCTATCTCGAGGAAGCCGATGCGGTGCTGGCGATGTATCACGACCAGGGGCTTCCGGTGCTCAAGCACATGGGCTTCGGCCGGGCGGTCAATGTCACCCTGGGGCTGCCCATTATCCGGACTTCGGTGGACCACGGCACCGCCCTGGAGCTCGCCGGCAGCGGGCGGGCGGATACCGGCAGTCTGGAGTACGCCATTGAGGTGGCGTTGGAGATGGTTGGCGGGCGTGAGGGCGTGAGGGCGTGAGGGCGTGAGGGCGTGAGGGCGTGAGGGCGTGAGGGCGTGTGATTCTCACCTGTCACCTGTCACCTGTCACCTGTCACCTCTCACAGCAAAAGGTTAGAATTGCCTAATTTCGCCCTGTTGCCATTGGAGCTCTAATTGAACCACCGCCCGCGCAAACGCTTCGGCCAGAACTTTCTCCACGACCCGGGGGTGATCCGCGGCATTGTGGCCGCCATTCATCCGCGATCCGGCCAGAGAGTGGTGGAGATCGGCCCCGGACTCGGCGCCCTCACCGAACCGCTGCTGGCCGAGCTGGGTGAAATGGACGTGGTGGAACTGGATCGGGACCTGGTGCCCCGCCTGCAGCAGCACTTTAGCGACAAGGGCGAGCTGCGGATTCACAACACCGATGCCCTCAAGTTCGACTTCTGCTCACTGCCTGACGATAAAAGTGAACAGCTGCGCGTGGTAGGCAACCTCCCCTACAACATCTCCACCCCGCTTATCTTTCACCTGCTGGAGCAGTCGCATTGCATTGAGGATATGCACTTTATGTTGCAAAAAGAGGTGGTGGAGCGACTGGCCGCCTCCCCCGGCGGCGGCGACTATGGCCGGCTGAGCGTGATGGTGCAGTACCATTGCCGGGTGGAGAAACTGTTTTCCGTCCCGCCCGGCGCCTTCAATCCGCCGCCAAAGGTTTACTCGGCCATCGTCCGTCTTACCCCCTACCATGAACTCCCCCACCCGGCCAACGATGAAAAGGTCTTCGCCCGGCTGGTGGCCCAGGCCTTCAACCAGCGCCGCAAGACCCTGCGCAACAACCTGAAAAAGATGCTCGACAGCACCATAATAGAAGCCCTCGGCATCGATCCGGGCGCCCGGCCGCAGACCCTGACGCTGGAGCAGTTCGTGGCGCTGGCCAATGCCGTTGCTGATCAGGGGTGAGGGCGTGAGGGCGTGAGGGCGTGAGGGCGTGAGGGCGTGAGGGCGTGAGGGCGTGAGGGCGTGAGGAGTATGAAGTTCCATTGCCGGTTGTCACACCATTTCCGCTGCCTGGAAGCTTCGACTATCCACTTTGAACATTTAACGTAACTGCTCTCTCTGAATAATGCGTTACCGCAGAGGCGTTG
>JAWOIT010000083.1:0-3186 GCA_046484535.1 Pseudomonadota bacterium
ACGTGTTTAACCGCTCCGAGGTGCTGGACAACGCCTACATCGCCCTGTTCCAGACCGATGAAGAACTCAAACCGTACTGGGTCGGCAATATCAAGAAACTCAAACTGGATATCTACAAGATCTGCAAGACCTTTGCTGCCGACGGCACCACCTGCATCGAGGAACAAAACAACCTCCGCCTCATCGACTCACTCAACCAGTCCGCGGTCTCTGAACTCGACGGCCGCATCAAGGCCAGCGCTGTTTCGTTCTGGACCAATCGTGCCGGCTACGATCTGGCCGACAACATCGTTACTGATCTGGAATTGCCGCCCGATGCAACGGGCGGATTCGATGGCCGTTCGGTCTATCGTGGCGGCTCGGGGCAGCAAATCCCCAATTTTTTGAGTGGCAATGCGCAGGGAACGGTCAGCTTTACTAATATGACCGGTGGGCGGCAACTCTTTACAGACTATAACGGCTCCCTGCTCCCACTTCATTATGGGAATATGGGTCTACTTTGGCCAAGCATCTTCAACCCGGCCGACAGCTACAGCGCCTCGCAGTGGTCCAGCGCCACAGAGTATGCGCTAATGACTGGGAGCTGGAGCAATGATTACAACAAGGAATACATGGCGGGCGGGTGTTTCACGTTTTATAACTCCTCCACTACGGTCACAAACAACTACGAGTATGTGGGTCCCTGCTGGGCGGGCGATATCGCATCCAACGTCTTAGCCTACATCCGCGGCAAAGACGTCAATGACGAGGACGGCGATGGCAACCGCGATGAAACACGCCGCTGGATCTTCGGCGATCCGCTGCACTCCCGTCCGCTACCGCTCAACTACGGTGCGCGCAGCGGCAGCGAGGGCTATACCGAGTCCAACCCGGATATTCGCATTATCGCCGGAAGCAATGACGGCTTCGTGCGCATGATCAAAAACACCACCTCCAGCGCAGGCGAGTCAGGTCAGGAGGTGTGGGCCTTTATGCCCAGTGAGAAACTGAAGATCCAGAAACAGTTGATGGAAAACGCCCCGAATAGCGACCACCCCTACGGTGTCGATGGCGCGGTGAGCGGCTACGTGTACGACACTGACGGCAATATCGACAGCGCCGATGACGACAAGGCCTGGATTTTCTTCGGAATGCGCCGGGGCGGCCGCTCCTATTACGCGCTGGATGTCACCAACCCGGACACCGTTCCGCCGGTGTATAAATGGAAGATCACCCCGGACACCACCGGCTACACGGAGATGGGCTACACCTTCTCCCAGCCCGTGGTGCGTGAACTGGATTGGGGCACGGGTACCCAACCGGTGCTGATCGTCGGCGGCGGTTACGACCTGAACAAGGATACCCCCGCACTTGGCACCAATGACACCATGGGCAATGCGGTCTACATCATCAATGCCGCTACCGGTGATCTGGTATGGAAAGTCAGCGGTCTCAACAACAGCGACACCAATTCCCATTACCAGTCGGAGATGGTCGACAGCATCCCCTCCGAGGTGACGGCCATCGACAGTGACAACGATGGTCACGTTGACCGCGTCTATGTGGGCGATACCGGCGGCAGAGTCTGGCGTCTGGATTTGACCGGCACCACTCGCGCCGATTGGAAGGCCGAAAAAATCCTCGATGTCGGTCGCCACTACGACAGTGATTTGGCGAATGACCGGCGTTTCTTCCATGCCCCGGATGTGGTGCCAGGGCGTGATGCCAGTGGGATCTATCATGCGGTGGTGATTGGCTCGGGCAACCGTGCACACCCGCTGCAGACACACACCAATGATGCCGTCTTCATGTACAAGGATTGGGTCACCTCGGGACCGCTCACCAATGAAAACTTCACGGGTGCCCTGGTCCGCGGCGATTTGTTCAATGCCACCGACAACTGCGTGCAGGAAGATGGCGTCGTCTGCACTGAGGACAACCTCGCCAAGCTGGCCAAGGGTTGGGTGATGTATCTACCCGAGACGGGTGAAAAAAGTCTCGCGGCGCCGATGACCCTGCGCGGCAGGATTTACTTCAGTACCTACGTTCCCTACGATGCCAGCTCGAATCTCACCAGCTGCGGTCCTGGCGAGGGGGCGGGTTTTCTTTACGATGTTTCTCTGAAAGATGCCCGGGCAATGTATGATTATGACACCACAAACAACTTCATGGATGGTGAGGATGAGATCACGCTTCAAATCGAGGATCGGAGACGCAAACTGCTTTCCGGCGGCATCCCGTCAGAGAATGTCTATGTCTCCTTCAGGGACGGGGATGATACTTATTCAGGTATTCTCCCCTCCGACCTGAGTCCCGGTGAAGACCTTGGTTCGCAGCAGTGGAATACCTATTGGTTTGAAAAAGGCAAATAACAGGAAAAGACACAATGACCCGTCCCTATAGAAAAGCAACACATTCCGGCCGACTTAAGGCAAAGGAGCAAGGTTTTACGCTCATCGAACTAATGATGGTCGTCGTCATCCTCGGCATACTCACGGCCATCGCGCTTCCCCAGTTCACGGATTATAAAATGAAGAGCCGCCGCTCGGAGGCCACCAGCACCTTGATGCAAATCGCGGCACAGCAGGAACAGTTCTTCATGGATAATCGCAGCTATACCGGCAATTTTACCCAGCTGGGCTATACTGCTGCGGGAAGTGTCACCACTGACAATGGCTACTACTCAATCACTATTAGCGCGGCTCCTGTATACAGCTACACCTTGACCGCCACCCCTCAGGGGGCTCAGGCGGGCGATACCGACTGTGCTTCCTTCACGCTTACCAACGAGGGAACGAAAGGGGCGCTCGATTCCAGTAATAACACGGCGACGGGTGCCTGCTGGTAGTAGCAACACAGAAGGGATTGGGCAGGAAAGCTCTTTCCCTTCTCTTTTGCGCCCGACCGGCTTAACTTACGCCCCTACTGCAACGCCTTCGGCAGCGGGAACATGATCTCCTCCCGCTGCCCGTTGTCCTCCACAATACCTTCCACGCCCCATTCGCGCAGGCGAGCAATGACTCCCTCCACCAGCACATCCGGTGCCGAGGCGCCCGCCGTAATCCCGACCCGCGCGACGCCCTCGAACCATGCTTGGTGCAGATCACCGGCACTGTCTACCAGATAGGCAGGTTTGCCGAGGCGCTCGGCCAGTTCGCGCAGGCGGTTGGAGTTGGAGCTGTTGGGGGAGCCGACGACTAATACCAC
>JAWOIT010000064.1:0-18572 GCA_046484535.1 Pseudomonadota bacterium
GAGCGACGACGCCTTTCGCGAGCAGCTGCGGGAAGGGTCCCTTCACTCCGCCGAGGTGACGCGCTTCGATGAGGAGGAGTGGCGATGTTTCGCGCCGCGTATCAGCTATCTGCAGGGTGACTTCACCGACCTGCAGACACATCAGCGCCTGGCGCAGCGGCTGGAAGAAGAGGGCGTCGCCAACTGCCTCTACTACCTGGCGACCGCCCCGTCCGCCGCGCCGGACATCGTCCGGGGGCTGGCAGAGGCGGGGCTGAACCGTGAAGAGAAGGGCTGGGCGCGCATCGTCATCGAAAAGCCGTTCGGCCAGGACCTGGCCTCGGCGCAGGCGCTCAATGCGGCGATCGCCGAGGTGTTCGAGGAACAACAGGTCTATCGCATCGATCATTATCTGGGCAAGGAGACGGTGCAGAACATCCTCTTCTTTCGTTTCAGCAACGCCCTGTTCGAACCGCTATGGAACCGCAATCACATCAGCCACGTGGAGATCACCGCCGCCGAGCCGCTGGGGGTGGGGCACCGCGCCGGCTACTACCAGGAGGCCGGCGCCCTTCGGGACATGGTGGCAAACCACCTGATGCAACTGCTGGCGCTCACCGCCATGGAGGCGCCGGTGACCTTCGACGCCGACGCGGTGCGCGACAAGAAGATCGAGGTCTGGCGCTCCATCCGCCCGATGACGCCGGAGGAGGTGGCGAGCCGCACGGTGCGGGCCCAATACCGCGCCGGCACCATCGACGGCAAACCCGTGCCCGGCTGGCTCGAGGAGCCCGACGTTCCGGGCGACTCCCGTACCGAGACCTATACCGCACTGGATTTTCGCATCGACAACTGGCGCTGGGCCGGGGTGCCGTTCTACCTGCGCACCGGAAAGAGGCTGGCCCGCCAGCTCACCGAGATCGCCGTGCACTTTCACCGCCCGCCGCTCGCCCTGTTCCCCCATGAAGAGGCGCAGCGATCCAACATCATCACCCTGCGCATCCAGCCCGACGAGGGCATCAGCCTCGCCTTCGGCACCAAACAGCCCGGCACCGAACGCCGCGCCGTGCCGGTTTCGATGGACTTCTGCTACCGCCACGCCTTCGGCGACGACCCGCCCTCGGCCTATGCGGTGCTGCTGCTTGATGCAATGCGCGGCGACGCCACTCTGTTCACCCGGCGCGACGGCGTGGAAGCCCAGTGGCGCCTGATCACCCCCATTGAAGAGGCCTGGGCGGCACAGACCGACGCACCGTTGCCCAGCTACGCCGCCGGCTCAGACGGCCCGGCAGAGGCCGACGTACTGCCGGAGCGCAACGGCCACCGTTGGCGCGCCATCGCCGGGAACGAGGGGATGTGTCGCTAAGCGAGTTAAGCCGCACCCCGAGTACTTACCATAAAGCGCTGTTTGCCATTTCCCCTTTAACGCGGTACAAATCAGGAAAAGATTAACCGGGAAAGGAAGCCATGCATGGAATATCTAAATGCCAATATAACTCTTCCACAGCTGAATAGCGTCCAGTTTCTCAATACTTGGATAGCTTTCAGGTTATGCCTGGGTGCGAGATAATGGGGTTCTGGAGGACCTAAATGAATATTCTTGATCTTTTTTCTGGGCCTGGTGGCCTTTCTATCGGGCTACGACGTTCAGGGCTCAATGTCTTGGCGAATGTAGAACTGAACCGCGATGCTATGGAAACATATGCGGCGCATGATCCATCAGCTACGCATTTCAATGAAGATATCCGTGGTATTTCATTCGAAAAATATCGCGGAAAAGTTGATGTTGTTGTCGGCGGCCCTCCTTGCCAACCTTTTTCTATAGGGGGGTTGAGGAAAGGAAACGCTGATGAGCGTGACATGATTCCTGAGTTCATTAGATGTCTTAAAGAGGTGCAGCCAGAAGCCTTTCTAATGGAAAATGTACCCGGCTTGATTTTCAAAAAGGCCAGACCATATTTTGATTCTGTACTGGCACTATTGTCTGACAGCGGATACCGGCTAAACTGGGCAGTACTCAATTCTGCAGATTACGGAGTGCCGCAAAAAAGAAAGCGGCTTATTGTCATGGGCTCCAAAAGTATACAGTTGAGGTTCCCCGCCCCATCCCACGGGCCGGGTACTGACAAAAATCATATAAGTGCATTCGAGGTATTAGGTAATACCCCTATTGGTGAAAGCCCAAAATGCCCTGTCAAATTCGCAAAATCTCCAGATTTGAGACCAAGTCCCTACGCGGGTCATGTGTACAACGGCGGGGGCAGGCCTCTCGATCCAAATGGACCTTGTCATACGATTCTTGCCTCTTCTGGTGGCTACAAAACACATTGGATCGACACACAAGGGATAGCGCCTAAGTATCATGCTCATTTGCGAGCTGGAGGAGAGCCTTGGGAAGGAGAAGTTCCGGGGGCGCGTCGTTTAAGCGTAGAAGAGTGCGCGCTAATACAAACGTTTCCTAAAGATATGTATTTTGCAGGGAAGCGTTCATCACAGTACAAGCAAGTTGGAGATGCCGTACCGCCAGACCTTGCTTTTGTGCTAGGAAGGTCTCTTTATTTTCAGTTGAATGGGGGAACTGCTACTTCCGGTTACTTGGATGAGATTCAGGGAGTGCAAGCAATTCAGAGTGAGCTGAAGCTGTGAGAAATAGATTTGTTGAAGAGTCGGCTCGATTATTAATTGATCTCGTAGACAGATTATCAGATGGTGAGTCACTTGGTGCGCCTCCGCCTGCCAGGATAAAGAGTATATTCGACGATCATGTAGATGGACACGGTGGTAGTGTAAGACTTGCCTGCGCATTTCTTGCGGCATATTCGGTAACTGATGAGGAGTGGGACTTCAAGTCTGTTCCGACCGGAGTCCGAGGGAAGTATGGAGATAAGCTATTAGCTGCTGAATTAACATTCCGGCATGTGACATTTCATAAAAGCATTACTGCCTTTGGGGAGAACTTGGGTTGGAAGGGGGCCGTTAGACAGTTTGATCTATCGCAAGACTCTCGGTTTTCAGGGTTCCTATCTGAGCTCAATAAGCTCTCAATGGATCAGCGAAAATCGCTTGTTAACCACATTGCATGGAGGCTAGAGTCATCCCGGGTGATTCCTAAAGCGCTCCCGCCGCTGCCCTCAAGCTACCTGTCATATGCCCGTAGTCTATTTCTCTGTGAAAAGCTAATATCGATTCCGTCGGAAGGGCACATTCAGCAATTTCTAGTGGCGGCTTTTTTGGAGGTTCATCGAAAACGCTTTGGCCACCGTGTGGTAACTCACCACCCCCATGCTTCTGATCAATTCGATGGCACGAAGGGAGATATCGAAGAGTTTAGAGACTATGAGTTGGTGGCAGCCTATGAAGTAACAGTCCGTAACGACTGGAAAAACCGGCTTACGGACTTCGCGCACAAGGTTTCGGAAGCAAAACTGCCGAAGTATGTGATATTCGCATCTAATGTCAGAACTGATAGCGATTTATATCCAGCAGAAAGGCTAATTGATTTTGTGGAGCGACTTTCTTTCGATTTGGCTGTTGTTGATCTTACAGATTTTTTCTCTGTTTTCTGTGCAGAGCTTTATCGTGAAGAGATTGGTGAAGCCTTTAATAGAGCCTACGAATTGCTTTCTGATCCTAGGCTTTGTGGCCGAGATGACCTGCTGAAGAAATATTCTGCAGTCACCGATGAATGGTTAGAAAGCTAATGGCGGGAATGGGATCCGGGAATGGGGGCAGTTCCAAAATTCAAACATTTTTGTAATGTTGGGACTCCCCCCCCCTGTGTAGGAAAGGGGCGGCGGGAATAGATTTTACCAGTCGCAAATTCATAGAATAACTGCAAAAGGTGAATGGAGTTAGGTCCAATATTAAAACATTTTATTAAGAAAGGGGGCGAAATAAATATTTTACCAGTTGTAAATGTTAATTCCTTCTCACCCCCCCCTGTCCGCAGGTTATTTTACTCCCACATCTTTTTGTCATCCCGATTTCATCCGTTTTAGCCTAAGCTCAAGTCCCGGCACGTTTGTCTATACTCTGGAGCATGAATACCGAGTCCCCAGCCATTGGAGATTACGCTGTCATCGGTGATTGCCGCTCTGCTGCATTGATCTCCAATAGCGGATCGATAGATTGGCTGTGCCGGCCACGGTTAGACAGGCCCTCGATTTTTGCCGCCTTGCTCGATCGTGAAAATGGCGGCGAGTTTACCGTTCGACCGACAGGCGCCTTCTCCACCCGTCGTCGCTATGTCGGGGATACCAATGTTGTGGAGACGACCTTTGTCACCTCTACCGGTGTCGTGACACTGACCGACCTGATGCCTGTTGAATCGGAAGAGGGGAAGCGAAGCAAACTCTGGGCTGCTCACCAGATCCTGCGTCGAGTGGAGTGCCTTTCCGGTGAGGTGGAAATCGAAGTTATCTGCAATCCGCGTCCAAATTACGGCCGTGAGCGCTGTCGCCCCATCGACAGGGGAGTCCTGGGCATCTACTTCGAACACCGAGGGCGCGCCTTTATCCTGCGCAGTGAAATACCGCTGTCGATTTCATCCGAGGAGGGAGGTGTTCGTGTGCGCCACACCCTGCACACAGGTGAGGTCCGGCATCTGTCGACGGTTTTTACCGAGCTCGAACCCTCCTTTAACCCACCCCTGCGCCAGGAGGCTGAGCGGCGGATCGCCAGAACACTGGACTGGTGGAACGGCTGGGCGGATCGATGTACCTATAACGGTCTGCATCGAGATGCGGTACTTCGCAGCGCGTTGGTGCTGAAACTGACGACATTTGCACCCTCCGGGGCGGTGGTGGCTGCATCTACTACTTCGCTACCCGAGCGGTCCGGCGGCGTACGAAACTGGGATTACCGCTACTGCTGGTTGCGCGATGCGTCACTCACCCTGCGCAGTCTCTACGGGCTCGGCTATGGCGAAGAGGCGGAGGCCTGCATCGCCTGGTTGCTGCACTCCACCCGGCTAACCTGGCCGGAGTTGCAAATTATCTATGATGTCTACGGGGAGACCCATCTCGCTGAAAGCGAACTGGAACATTTCTCCGGCCATGGCGGGGCACGGCCGGTTCGCATCGGCAATGATGCCTGCCAACAGCTCCAACTGGACATCTACGGGGAAGTGGTCGATGCCGTCGACGAATTCGTCCGCCGGGGCGGTCGCCTGGATAAATCGACGGCAAAACTGCTGGTGGGGTTCGGAAAGACAGCCTGTCGACGTTGGCGAGAGCCGGACGAGGGTATCTGGGAGATACGTGCGGGGCGCAGGCATCATACCTACTCCAAGGCCATGTGCTGGATAGCCCTGGATCGTCTGCTGCACCTGCATGATGCCGGTTATCTGAAGCTCCCGGTTGAGCTGTTTCGAACAGAGCGGGATGCCTTGCGAAACGAGATTGAACAGCGAGGTTTTAACGCCTCCCTGAATAGCTACGTCAGCACTTTTGACGGGGAAGATCTGGACGCCAGCCAGCTGCTCCTCACTTGCTACGGCTACCAGGACCCTAACTCCGAGCGAGCCAAGGGTACCCGCGAGGCGATAAAGCGGGAGCTGGGTCGCGACGGGTTGTTGTACCGATATCGATCGAAAAACGATGGCCTCCCCGGAGAGGAGGGAGCATTCGGCATTTGCAGCTTTTGGGCCGTCGGTGATCTTGCCCTGGCCGGCGAAGTCGAGGAAGCCGAGGCACTGTTCAGCCGTTTGCTCGGCTATGCGAATGATGTGGGCCTGTTCGCTGAAGAGATAGACCCGGATACGGGTGACGCCTGGGGTAACTTCCCACAAGCATTCACCCATGTGGGCCTGATAGATGCCGCGCTTCTCATCGAGAAGATGAAGCACCCGCAACGGAGCAAACGATAAATGGAGATAGCGATGAATGTGCCGGCGGTTTTTCTTTGGGGATTTGTCGCCACGGTATTTCTGACAACGATTATGTCCGCCGGACAAGGGTTGGGATTGTCACGAATGAGCATCCCTTATCTGTTAGGCACCCTGTTCACCCCTGATCACCGACGGGCAGTAGTGATCGGCTTTGTCCTGCATTTCTTCAACGGTTGGTTGTTTGCCGTCATTTATGCCCTGATATTCGAGAGCCTCTGTCAATCGGGATGGATGCTGGGTGTTTTCATCGCGCTGGTACAAGCGCTATTCCTGCTCATCGCCCTGATGCCCATTATGCCCAACTTCCATCCCCGCATGGCCAGCGAATATCGTGGGCCGGAGCCTACCCGTGCGCTGGAACCCCCCGGGTTCCTGGCGCTGAATTACGGTCGTTGCACTCCGCTGCTCACTATAGCCGCCCATTTGATCTATGGCGCTATTATTGGCGCTTTCTATCAGCCTTTATGCCAATGAATGTGCGGTAATTTTAGTGAAGGGGGGGAGGGGTTAAATTCTGATCCGATATTTAGGGGGTTGTTTTCAACCCCTCCGTTCCCTTTTTTCACGCTTTGAAAACCGCTGGGCGAGCACAACGACAAGCGATATGCCGCCCAGCAACAGCAGCGTCGTTCCGATGCGTTGGCTTTCACCCGAGGCCATTTCAGCACCGAAATGGGCCAGCAGGAAACTCGCGGGGATAATGCCGGCGAGGGTCGCCAGCGCAAAACGCCAGAAGCGCAGGGGGGTGACGCCGGCGGCGTAGCTCACCATGTCGAAGGAAATGAATGGTAATAACCGGGAAATAAATACAATTCCCATCAGTGTGTTTTGCGAGCCCTCCAGTCTCTGGATTAGCTGCGGCCCGATCCACTTTCTTACCGTGACGATACCCACCAGGCGTGCAATGACGAAGGCGATGATCGCGCCAGCTTCCGCACCCAGGATCACATACACCGTGCCGGCCGTGTGGCCGTAAGCGGCGCCCGCTGCCAGGGCGATGGGTGCGCTGGGAATGGGACTCATGACGATGGCGAGGGTCATCAGGCCGATGATGGCCGGCGGACCGATGGCGCCCAGTTCCTGAAACCACTGTTTCAGGGCCGCATCGTTTTCCAGGAATGCGGTGGCACCTGTGTGGGACAGCACGGCATAGGCGCCGGCCAGCGCGGCAATGATGCCGCCGAGTAGCCATAGTTGTTTGTTGTTTTGCGGGAGCTTCATTGGCGTTATACCGAACGACCTTTCTCCGAGAGAAGTGTGGCATCAAAGAGACGTATTTACTCGCCTCAAATAATTCGCCGCAGAGACGCAAAGGCGCAGAGGCAAGGCATTTCCTTCCTGGCTATTCACCTGACTTGCTTCTCCATCCCTGCGAGAGCAGGTATTCCCTTTGCTTCTCTCACCCATTGTTTTCTTCGCGTCTCTGCGCCTTTGCGGTAAAGCTATATAGGTGTAGTTACGACTCATTGGCACCGACCAGGTGTTTTGAAATGGTGCCGCTACTCCCCTCATCCTAACCTTCTCCCTGAGGGAGAAGGGACAAAAATCTGTTTCAGTAACCTGTTAGAGCAGTCTGGCCACGAGGCCGGTCCAGCCGGTCTGGTGTGAGGCCCTGAGGCCGTGTCCGCTGTCGCCATGGAAGTATTCGTGGAACAGCAGGTGGTCGCGAAAGTGCGGATCGTCCTGCAGTGTCTCGTTGTCTCAGAATAGTAGCAAGCGAAACTTTATCCGTCAGGAAACTTTTGGGTGGGTGTCCATGTTATTCTTGGCCGTCACATGAGAGCGAGTGGCCGGGCATCAATTCGGCAACAAAGTATGTTGTTTCGAATGTGCTTACAGAGCCACTTTGGGACAACACGGTCTTCATCAAAGATGACGTCGTGGAAGAAATACGGAACTTGAAGCAAAAAGGCGGCTCTGATCTTCAGGTGTACGGCAGCAGCCGGCTTCTCCAAACGCTTTTCAAGCAGGACCTGATAGATGAGTTGTGGCTCAAGATTTTTCCTATTACCCTTGGGACGGGCAAGCGTCTTTTTGGCGAAGGGACCATTCCAGCGGCATTCAAACTCAAGCATTCGGAGTCAACGCCAAGTGGTGTCATCGTTGCCAGTTATGAGCGCGCCGGGGAGGTTAAGACGGGGTCGTTTTGAGTTTAACTTTGACGTAGTTTGGGCGCAGATCAAAAACTATCAAATATAACTGTTCTATTTCCGCGAACGGTTCAGCAGCCGACTATACGTGAGTTAATCCCTGATCACTGCTAAGGTCGCTCAGCAGTTAGTAGGTTTGGGTGAAGAACGAACCTCAATGCAACCATCTGCCCTGTCAACATTTGTTGGGGTTCGCAGGCTCACCCCAACCTACGGGAGTAAGGGTGCCGGCCATTTCGGGTTGTTGGGTGATACGGTCGAGCTGTTTTGCTGTGACGCCTGCCTTTATTATTTCTTTTCGATAACGTCTTCCGCCCAGTCCATGGCCGCCATCACGCCGGGAAATCCGATGGTGGTGGTGAGAAGGAGCAGGGCGTGGCGGATCTCATCGGCGGTTGCCCCGGCGTCGAGCGCGCGGCGGGTGTGGCTGTGTACCGCGCCTTCTGAACGCAGGGTGGCCGCGGCGGCGAGCTGGATGAGGTGCGCGGTCTTTGCCTCTATGGGTCCTTGCTGTTTGAGGGTCTCGCCCAGCGACTCAAAGGCTTTAAACAGTTCGGGGTAGCGGTTTTTCTGGTTGCGGTAGTGTTCCGGCGGTGTCGCTGTCATCTTCCTCTCCTCGTAATGGATACTGTGATGGAACTCCAGGGGCCTGGATGGCTATTGTCTTAGTAAAGACCATCTGAAGGGATGAGTCAGGTGCCAGGCTCGGTGCAAGCCGCCATGACCGAAGACCGGTTGCCGTCTGGAAGAGCGATTTCATCAATTTATCGCCTTGTTGCGGAGAGGCTTTTTCCACACCGACTGTCAAGTCTTGTCCTGCTCGGCGTAGCGGGGTAACGTTCATCCCCATGTCTGCGCAATTTGTTCATCTCCGGCTTCATACCGAATTCTCCCTGGCCGACGGCCTGGTGCGGGTCAAACCGCTTATGGGAGCGGTGCGTGACGCCGGTATGCCGGCGGTGGCGCTGACCGACCAGTCGAACCTCTTCGCCATGGTCAAGTTCTACACGGCGGCGCAGGGGGCGGGGATCAAGCCGATCATCGGGGTCGACCTGTGGCTGGAAAACCCCGAGGATGTGGCCCGGCCCAGTCGGCTGGTGTTGCTGTGCAAGAATGAGAAGGGCTATAAGAACCTGACCCGGCTGGTCTCGCGCAGCTATATCGAAAACCAGCACCGCGGTATTCCCATCGTCAAGCGTGAGTGGTTGCAGGGACAGACCGGTGGCCTGATTGCTCTCTCCGGCGGTCGCGAGGGGGATGTGGGCCAGGCACTGCTGGCGGGTAAGCGGGATCTGGCGGCAACCCTCCTGACCGACTGGCTGCGGCTGTTTGCCGACAACTACTATCTCGAACTCCAGCGCACCGGCCGGGAAGGGGAGGAGGATTATCTCCACGCTGCGGTGGACCTGGCCGGGGCCATGGGGATCCCGGTTGTGGCGACCAACGATGTGCGCTTTCTCAAGGAGGAGGATTTCGACGCCCATGAGGTGCGGGTGTGCATCCACGACAGCCGCACCCTGGATGACCCGCGCCGTTCGCGAAACTACTCCCCGCAGCAGTACCTGCGCACCCCTGAAGAGATGGTCGAGCTCTTCGCCGATATCCCCGAGGCGCTGGCCAACACGGTGGAGATCGCCAAGCGCTGCAGCCTTGAACTGGAGCTGGGTACCTATTACCTGCCCACCAGCCCGATCCCCGAGGGGTTGAGCGAGGAGGAGTATTTCCGTCAGGCTTCCAAGGAGGGGCTGGAGTACCGCCTCTCCACCCTGTTCGATGTCAACGCCCCCGACTTTGCCGAGAAGCGAAAGCCCTACGATGAACGGCTGGAGATCGAGCTCGAGGTCATCCTGCAGATGGGCTTCCCCGGCTACTTCCTCATCGTCGCCGACTTCATCAAATGGGCCAAGAACAACGGTGTGCCGGTGGGGCCGGGGCGGGGCTCGGGTGCCGGCTCGCTGGTGGCCTATGCCCTGCTGATCACCGATCTCGACCCGCTGGAATACGACCTGCTGTTCGAGCGCTTCCTCAACCCGGAGCGGGTCTCCATGCCCGACTTCGATGTCGACTTCTGTATGGAGGGGCGTGACCGGGTTATCGATTACGTGGCCGAGACCTACGGCCGCAACCAGGTCTCGCAGATCATCACCTACGGCACCATGGCGGCCAAAGCGGTGGTGCGCGATGTGGGCCGGGTGCTGGGCCACCCCTACGGCTTTGTCGACACCATCGCCAAGTTGATCCCGTTTGAGATCGGCATGACCCTGGAGAAGGCGCTGGAGCAGGAGCCGGACCTCAAGGACCGTTACGACAACGACGAGGAGGTCACCGCGCTGCTGGATATGGCGATGAAGCTGGAGGGGGTCACCCGCAACGCCGGCAAGCACGCCGGGGGGGTGGTGATCGCCCCGAGTGATCTGACCGACTTCTCCCCGCTCTACTGCGAGGAGGGGGGCGACAGCATCGTCACCCAGTTCGACAAAAACGATGTGGAGTCGGTGGGGCTGGTCAAGTTCGACTTCCTGGGTCTTCGCACCCTCACCATCATCGACTGGGCGCTGGATAACATCCGCCATACGCTGAGCCTTAAGGGCAAGGATCCGGCCGAGTGCCCGCAGATCGAGTTTATTCCGCTTGAGGACAAGGCCTGCTTCGACAACCTCAAGGCGGCCAGGACCACCGCGGTGTTCCAGCTCGAATCCCGCGGTATGAAAGAGCTCATCGGCCGCCTCCAGCCCGACTCCTTTGAGGATATCATCGCGCTGGTGGCGCTGTTCCGTCCCGGTCCGCTGCAGTCGGGGATGGTGGATAACTTCATCAACCGAAAACACGGCCGCGAGAAGGTCTCCTACCCGGATGCCCAGTACCAGCATGAATCGTTAAAGCCGATCCTCGAGCCCACCTACGGCATCATCCTCTATCAGGAGCAGGTGATGCAGATCGCCCAGGTGCTGGCCGGCTACTCCCTCGGCGGCGCGGACCTGCTGCGCCGCGCCATGGGTAAGAAGAAGCCCGAGGAGATGGCCAAGCAACGCGCCGTGTTTGCCGAGGGGGCAAAGAACAACGGCATCGACGCCGAGCTGGCGATGAAGATCTTCGATCTGGTGGAGAAGTTCGCCGGTTACGGCTTCAATAAGTCACACTCCGCCGCCTATGCGCTGGTCTCCTACCAGACCCTGTGGCTCAAGACCCACTATCCGGCCGAGTTTATGGCCGCGGTGCTCTCCGCCGATATGGACAACACCGACAAGGTGGTGACCCTGATCGAGGAGTGCAAGGAGATGGGGCTCAAGGTGGAGCGGCCGCTGGTCAACCACAGCTATCACAAGTTCACCGTGGATGAGCACGGGGCGGTGGTCTACGGCCTCGGCGCCATTAAAGGGGTTGGCGAGGGGCCCATCGAGAGTATCGTCGAGGAGCGCAAGGCGGGCGGTGGCTACAAGGATCTGTTCGATTTCTGCCGTCGTGTCGACACCCGCAAGGCCAACCGGCGGGTGCTGGAATCGCTGATCCGCGCCGGAGCGCTGGATGAGCTGGGTCCTAATCGGGCCACCCTGATGGCGGCGTTGCACCAGGCACTGCAGATGGCTGAGCAGGAGAGCCGCGCCGCAGCCGCGGGCACCGGCGATATGTTCGGTTTCGACAGCGGCGTGCTGGAGGAGAGCCCTGCCAGTTTCGAGGAGGTACCCGAGTGGGAGGAGGATCTTCGCCTGGCCGGGGAGAAGGAGACCCTCGGACTCTACCTGACCGGTCACCCCATCAATAAATATGAGGCGGAGCTCGCCGGCTTCACCAGCTGCCGGCTTGCCAAGGTGAATGCGGACAAGCCCCGCAACATGACCCTGGCGGGGCTGATCATCGCCATGCGCACCCGCCCCACCAAGCGCGGCGACAAGATGGCCTTTCTCACCATCGACGACCGTACCGGCCGCATCGAGGTGACCCTCTTCAGCGACACCTTCATCCGCTACCAGGACCTGCTGGTCAAGGACCGGGTGGTGGTGGTCAGCGGTGAGGTGCGCTATGACGACTATGCCGGCGGACCGGTGATGCGGGTGCAGGAGGTCTTTGATATGGAGCGGGCGCGCGAGCAGTATCTAAAGCGCCTGTTGCTGGAGGTGCCGCAGGAGCAGGCGCTCAACGGCTTCGCTTACAATCTGGAGCGGGTGTTGGCGCCGTTTCGCGAGGGTGGCTGCCCGATTGCACTGGACTACCAGAGTCCCGACGGGCTGGCCCGGGTAAAGCTGGGGGATAGCTGGCGGGTGCGGCCCAGCGATGAGCTGCTTAACCGCCTTCGGCAGATGCTGGGAGACGAGCGGGTACGGCTCGAATACCGATAATGTGACCCGTTTGGTATCACCGCACCTCCTAATACGCGACAAAACGCACAATTGTTGCGTATAATCGGAGGATTAATTCGCCATAACAAGCAAACTGAAGCGAACAAGCCCGGAAACTTATGAACCTGAATTTTCTTGATTTTGAACAGCCCATCGCCGAACTGGAGGCGAAAATCGAGGAGCTGCGCTACGTCGGTGATGATGCGGAGATCAACATCGGTGAGGAGATCACCCGCCTGCAGGCCAAGAGCAAGAGCCTGACCGAGTCGATCTTCTCCAATCTGGATGCCTGGCAGATCTCCCAGCTGGCGCGCCATCCGCAGCGCCCCTACACCCAGGATTACCTGGATGCGATCTTCACCGACTTCGAGGAGTTGCACGGAGATCGCGCCTTTGCCGACGACAGTGCAATCATCGGCGGTGTCGGCCGCCTCGAGGGCAAACCGGTGATGGTGATCGGCCATCAGAAGGGCCGCGATACCAAGGAGAAGGTAAAACGCAATTTCGGCATGCCCCGTCCCGAGGGCTACCGCAAGGCGCTGCGCCTGATGGAGATGGCCGAGCGCTTTAAACTGCCGATTATGACCTTCATCGACACCCCCGGCGCCTATCCCGGCGTGGGTGCCGAGGAGCGGGGCCAGTCCGAGGCGATCGCCCGTAACCTGCTGGAGATGTCCCGGTTCAAAACCCCGATCATCTGTACCGTGATCGGCGAGGGCGGCTCCGGTGGTGCCCTGGCCATCGGCGTCGGTGATCGGGTGATGATGCTCCAGTACAGCACCTATTCGGTAATCTCACCCGAAGGCTGCGCCTCCATCCTGTGGAAAAGTGCCGAGAAGGCCTCCGATGCGGCCGAGGCGCTGGGGATCACCTCCGAGCGTCTGAAGGAGCTGGGACTCATCGACCATATCATCCCCGAGCCGCTCGGTGGCGCGCATCGCGATGTCGAGATGATGACCGCGAATGTGAAGCAGTCGCTGGTGGAAAAACTCGATGAGCTGACTCGCCTCGATACCGAGCAGCTGCTGGAACAGCGCTACAAGCGGTTGATGTCCTTCGGCAATTTCGAGGTGAAATAAAATCGAATTCACCGCGAAGGCGCAAAGGACGCGAAGGGAAAAGAAACGAATGGCCACGGTAAATAGAGAAGGCACGAACGCTGATTTACTTGTCATTTCGGTGAAGGCTGGAATCCAGAAATCGGGAAAGGTAATCACAAAAGGATTTGTACCTTCTTTTTCCGTGCAGCCCATGACCATTAAAAAGTGTTTTTCCTTTGCGAACTTTGCGCCTTTGCGGTGAATAATCTTTAAATAACCATGCCGCAGTCGCTTCGGCAACATCTGCTCCGCACCCTCCAGGGATTGCCGTCGGTTCCCACCTACTGGATTGCCTACAGCGGCGGTCTCGATTCCACGGTATTACTCCATCTATTGGCCTCGATGCGTGACGAGCTTGAGCTAAAGCCGGTCGCGTTACATATCGATCACGGCCTCGCCGAGCACTCCCGCCAGTGGTCGGAGCAGTGCCGCGCCTTTTCTGAATCTCTCGGTGTTCCCATTCGCATTGAAAGGGTCAGCATTAACGGGCAACAGGAGAAAGGGCTGGAGGCGGCCGCTCGCCATGCCCGCTATGCGGTGTTCGAGAAGGCGCTGGGGGAGGGCGAGGCGCTTGTGACAGCCCACCACCGGGACGACCAAGCCGAGACCCTGTTGCTGCAACTGTTGCGAGGCGGCGGGGTGCACGGGCTGGCGGCGATGCCGATGCTGCGCCCCTTGGGAGAAGGTTTGCTGGCGCGACCGCTGCTGGATGTGCCGCGGGAGAGGCTGAAGGCCTATGCGGTGGAGCAGGGCCTTACCTGGATCGACGATCCGAGCAATTTCGATACCTCGCTGGATCGCAACTACCTGCGCCACACCCTGCTGCCGCAATTGGCCGAACGGCGCGGCGGGATCCGGGAGGTGCTGGCCCGCAGCGCGGGGCATTTTGCTGAGAGCGCCCGCTTGCTCGATGAACTGGCGGAAATGGATCGACAGCAGGCAATGGTGGGGGATGGGATACTCTCCGTGGCGGCCTTAAAGGCCCTCTCCCCCGAGCGCTGCCGTAACCTGCTGCGCTTTCATCTGCGCCGTCTCGGCCTGCCGCTTCCCGAACACAAACACCTGCAGCGTATTCTTGAGGAGCTGTTGCCCGCCGCCGAGGATGCCATGCCGCTGGTCGCCTGGCCCGGCGCCGAGGTGCGGCGTTATCGCGACGGTCTCTACTGCATGGCGCCGTTGCCGCCACTGCCGGGCTCAATGCCGTCACTCTCCTGGCGAGGGGAGCCTGAGATGGCCCTGCCGCAGCGCCTGGGAAGGCTTGAGCTGGAGAGAGTCAGCGGGCAGGGAGTCTCGGCCAAGAAACTGGAGCAAGGGCATTGTGAGGTACGTCTGCGCCAGGGCGGTGAGAGAATCCGCCCTGCCGGACGGCAGGAACGCCATGCGCTGAAGAAGCTTTATCAGGAGGCAGGGGTCCCGCCCTGGCTGCGGGCCAGGTTGCCGCTTGTCTATCTGGATGGCGAGTTGGTTCAGGTGCCGGGTTACTGGGTCGCCGCAGATGTTGCGGCCGACGGGATGGATGAAGGAATAATCTTTCATTGGCGGCGCGAGGCCATTGAAAAAGAAGTCCAAAACGACGACAATTAACAAGGCCCAGCGCCAATAATCTTCCCATTACTCAGAATCTTACGTTTTCATGACGAAGTATATTTTTATTACTGGCGGTGTAGTCTCCTCCCTGGGCAAGGGCATCGCTTCCGCCTCTCTTGCGGCCATTCTCGAGGCCCGCGGTCTTTCCATCACCATGCTCAAGCTCGATCCCTACATCAATGTGGATCCGGGCACCATGAGCCCGTTCCAGCATGGTGAGGTGTACGTCACCGACGACGGTGCAGAGACCGACCTCGACCTGGGTCACTACGAGCGCTTTGTGCGTACCCGCATGACCCAGCGCAACAACTTCACCACCGGGCGTATCTATGAAAACGTGATCCGTAAGGAGCGCCGGGGGGATTATCTTGGCGGTACGGTGCAGGTGATTCCGCACATCACCGACGAGATCAAAAACTCGGTCAAGGCCGGCGCCGACGGTTACGATGTGGCGATGGTGGAGATCGGCGGTACCGTGGGGGATATCGAGTCGCTGCCGTTTCTCGAGTCTATCCGCCAGATGGCGGTTGAGATCGGGCATGACAATGTGCTGTTCATGCATCTGACGCTGCTGCCCTATATTCCCACTGCCGGCGAGCTCAAAACCAAGCCGACCCAGCACTCGGTTAAGGAGCTGCGCTCCATCGGTATCCAGCCGGATATCCTGGTCTGCCGCGCCGACCGCGCGGTGCCCGAGGATGAGCGGCGCAAGATCGCGCTGTTCACCAATGTGGAGGAGCGCGCGGTGATCTCCTGCGTCGATGTGGACTCCATCTACAAGATCCCGCTGGAGCTGCACAAGCAGGGGCTGGATGACATCGTCATCGAAAAGCTGCATCTGGATGAGGCCAAGCCGGCGGATCTCTCCGAGTGGGAAGGGGTGATTGACGCCCTGGAACACCCCACCGGCGAGGCGACAATCGCCATGGTCGGCAAGTATGTGGATCTGACCGAGGCCTATAAATCCCTCTCCGAGGCGTTGATCCACGCCGGTATCAAGACCCGCACCAAGGTGAAGATCGTCTACGTCGACTCCGAGGAGATCGAAAAGTCCGGCACCGACTGCCTCAAGGGGATGGATGCCATTCTTGTCCCCGGTGGCTTCGGCGAGCGCGGCGTGGAGGGCAAGATCGCCACCGTGCGCTTCGCCCGCGAGAACAAAATTCCTTATCTTGGCATCTGTCTTGGGATGCAGGTGGCGGTCATCGAGTATGCCCGGCACGTGGCTGGCCTGGAAGGCGCCCACAGCACCGAATTCCGCCAGGATGCCAAGGAACCGGTGATTGCTCTCATCACCGAATGGGTCAATGCCGACGGTTCAGTGGAAACCCGCAGCGAGCAGTCCGACCTGGGCGGGACTATGCGTCTCGGCGGCCAGCCGAGCCACCTGATGGAAGATACCCGGGTGCGCGAACTCTACGGCAAGGAGACCATCGTCGAGCGCCACCGCCACCGTTTCGAATTCAACAACAATTACCGCGACAGGCTCACCGAGGCCGGACTGGTCATCGCCGGTCTGTCCGAGGACCGCTCCCTGGTCGAAGTGGTAGAGTTGAAGGACCATCCCTGGTTCGTCGCCTGCCAGTTCCACCCGGAGTTCACCTCCACCCCCCGTGACGGCCATCCGCTGTTCAGCGGGTTTGTGAATGCCGCCCGTAAACATGCCGGGGAGTCCGACAGCTGATGCAGCTTTGTGGTTTTGAGGCCGGTCTCGACCAGCCGTTATTTCTGATTGCCGGCCCCTGCGTGATCGAGAGCGAACAGCTCGTGCTCGACACCGCCGGTGAGATGCAATCCATCTGTAATGAATTGGGGATAAATTTTATCTTCAAGTCCTCCTTCGACAAGGCCAACCGCACCTCCACCGGCAGCTTTCGCGGCCCCGGCCTGGAGCAGGGGCTGGCGATCCTGGAGAAGGTGAAAACACAGCTCGGCCTGCCGGTGCTGACCGATGTGCATGAGGATACGCCGATGGCCGAGGTGGCCGCGGTGGTGGATGTGCTGCAGACCCCCGCCTTTCTCTGCCGCCAGACCAACTTCATTCAGGAGGTCGCGCGTCAGGGCAAGCCGGTGAATATCAAAAAGGGCCAGTTCCTCGCTCCCTGGGACATGGCCAATGTGGTGGAGAAGGCCCGCGCCGTGGGCAACGACCAGGTGATGGTCTGCGAGCGGGGTGTCTCCTTCGGTTATAATACTCTGATTAGTGACATGCGCGGCCTGGCGGTGATGCGCGAGACCGGCTGCCCGGTGGTGTTCGATGCGACCCATTCGGTGCAGCAGCCCGGCGGCCTCGGCGGTCGCTCCGGCGGTCAGCGCGAGTTTGTGCCGGTGCTGGCCCGGGCCGCTGTGGCCGGCGGCATTTCCGGGCTCTTCATGGAGACCCATCCGGATCCGGATAAAGGTCTCTCCGACGGCCCCAATATGTGGCCGCTGGCGAAGATGAAGCCGTTGCTGACGACCCTCAAGGCACTGGACGAGGTGGTCAAGGCGCAGGGCTTTATCGAACAGGAAACGAATTCATAGGTCAAACGCCTGGTGCAGCTGTAGGTCGGGTTAAGGCGTAATCCGACCTACGGCTTGGAACGGTTTTGACAGTGTAAATTTGGATTAACAATCATCAAAACGTGGATAGTGGAACTTCAATGAGTGACAACAAGACCCAGATCGCAAACGTACGTGCCCGTGAAATCATCGACTCCCGCGGTAATCCGACGGTAGAGGCGGATGTCATCCTGGCCGGCGGCGCCATGGGGCGTGCCGCCGTTCCTTCCGGTGCCTCCACCGGCTCCCGCGAAGCCATCGAGCTGCGTGACAACGACGCCGAGCGTTTCGGCGGCAAAGGGGTACTGGATGCGGTAGCCAACGTGAACGGCCGTATCGCCAAGGCCCTGATCGGAATGGACGCCTGCGATCAACAGGCGACCGATAAGGCCATGATTGAGCTCGACGGCAGCGAAAACAAGGGCGAGCTTGGCGCCAATGCCATCCTCGCCGTCTCCCTGGCCAATGCCAAGGCCGCCGCGGCCGCCAAAGAGATGCCGCTTTACCGTTATCTTGCCAACAGCAAGACTAAGGAGTTCTCCCTGCCGGTGCCGATGATGAACATCATCAACGGCGGCGAACATGCCGACAACAGCGTCGATCTGCAGGAGTTTATGATCGTGCCGGTGGGCGCCCCGAGCATCAACGAGGCGATCCGCTACGGCGCCGAAGTATTCCACGCACTGAAAAAGGTGCTCAGCGGCAAGGGCATGAACACCGCCGTGGGCGATGAGGGCGGTTTCGCCCCCGACCTCTCCTCCAATGAGGAGGCGATTCAGGTCATCCTCGAGGCGATCGACAAGGCCGGTTACAAGGCGGGCGAGGACATCATGATCGCCATCGATGCGGCCAGCTCCGAATTCTACAAGGATGGCAAATATGTGCTGGCCTCCGAGAACAAGGAGATGAGCTCCGCCGAGTTTGTCGATTTCCTCGCCGAGTGGGTTGATAAGTACCCGATCATCTCCATCGAGGACGGCCTGGATGAGGG
>JAWOIT010000117.1:0-8173 GCA_046484535.1 Pseudomonadota bacterium
GTGGTATGGCATGACGGTCAGCGAGGGGCGTCGCGGCCAGCTGTTTCGTCTGCTGGTGCTTATCGCCGGCGCCTATATCTCATTGCGTTATATCGCCTGGCGCGGGATGCATACGATTCATGCCGCGGAGGTGAGCGTGTTGGTGATGGCGCTGCTTCTCTATATCGCCGAGATCTATTCCACCACCATCCATCTGCTCGGTTGCATCGTCAGCGCCGCACCGCTTAAAAGGCCGCTGCTCAAGCTGGCCGATCTGCCGGGAAATACCATCTTGCCTAGCGTGGATGTGATGGTCCCCACCTATAATGAAGATCCCGAGCTGTTGGAGGTGACCTTGCGTGCGGTGCTGCAGCTGAAGTATCCGCAGGATAAGCTGCGGGTGTACCTGCTGGATGACGGCGGCACCGATGAGAAGATTGCCGGCGGCGATCCCGAGTCCGCGCAACAGGCGCTGCTGCGCCGCCGCACCCTGACGGCCATGTGCGAGAGGCTCGGCGTTGATTACATAACCCGACCGCACAATGAGAACGCCAAGGCGGGCAACCTCAACCATGCCCTGCAATATACCGACGGCGAGCTGGTGGCGATTCTGGATGCGGATCATGTTCCTACCGTGGACTTTCTTGATTATACCGTCCCCTGGATGGTCAAGGAACGTGATGTTTTTCTGGTGCAGACGCCGCACTTTATGATTAACCCCGACCCCATTGATCGAAATTTGTTGCGTTCCTTTCGTCGTATGCCGGCGGAAAATGAAATGTTTTACCAGACAATTCAGAGCGGTCTGGACTTCTGGTCGTCAACCTTTTTCTGTGGCTCGGCGGCGTTGCTGCGCCGACGCCACCTCGAAGAGGTTGGCGGTATCGGTGGTGATTCGATTACCGAAGATGCCGAAACGGCCTTTAAGCTGCACAACAAGGGCTATCGCTCCGTGTATGTCAATAGACCTATGGTGGCGGGGCTTGCTCCCGAGACCTTTACCTCCTTTGTTACCCAGCGGATGCGCTGGGCTCAGGGTATGGTGCAGATACTGTTACTCAAGCGCCCGTTTATGGCCTCCGGTCTGAAGTGGTACCAGAAGGTGGGCTATATGAGTTCGATTCTATTCTGGCTGTTCCCCTTTGCCCGAACGGTCTTTGTGCTCGCACCCTTGGCCTACCTGATCTTCGGCGCGCATATCTACAATGCCTCGCTGGCGGAGATTATGGCCTATACGGTTCCGCATTTGATTGCCACCTATATGATCGCCGCAATGCTTTTCGGCCGAACCCGCTGGCCACTGATATCCGAGCTGTATGAACTGATGCAGTCTGTTTTTTCATTGGTGGCGATCGTCAAGGTGTTTGTCAACCCGCGCAAGCCTTCATTCCTGGTAACCCCGAAAGGGGATACGCTGGAAAAGGATTTCATCTCTCCGCTGTCCAGTCCGTTTTATATATTGTTCTTTCTGGTAGTGCTCGGCTTTATCTTCGGCATCGAGCGCTTTGTCAACGACCCGGAAACCCGGGAGATGACCACCATCGTCCTGCTCTGGAATGCCTTTAATTTTATCACTGTCATTGCCGCCTTCGGGGTGCTGTATGAACAGAGGCAAAAGCGGTTCTCCCCCCGTATGCCGGTGAATGAGTCGGGTCGCCTGCTCAGTGCGCAGCAGGATCTGGATTGTGAAATAACAGATATTTCTTCGCGCGGATGTCGCATGTTCGATAAACAGAGCTCACGCCTTACACCCGGAGAGCGTGTCGATGTCCACTCCTTCTCGCCGGCGCTCGGCCGGACTATCGAACTCCCGGCAAGGGTGCTGACCGTCGATGCGCGGAATTCCGGCACCGAGTATGGGCTGCAGTTTCTGCTTGAGAATGACCACCAGATGAGCCAGGCGGTTGCCTTTGCCTATGGCGATACCGAGCGCTGGGAATATTTTCAAATGCGCCGAGGGAGGATGCGAAACTTCGGTAGCGCGTTGCGGGATGTCATCGGGCAGTTCCGGCCTCCGATCCTGACACATATTTATTATGTTCTTAACAATGCAAAGGAGCGCCTTGTGCGAATCCGTTTCAAGGGGAAAGTTAATGCTTAAGTTAGACTCTTTAACACGTTGCACTACCGGTTGTTTCCTTGGCCTGCTGGCGTTGTTTGGCGCCGGCTCATCCATTGCGGATGATAACTTCGGCGAAAAGTCGGTGCGGCTTTCCAGCTTCCACCCTGAAAGCGGGCCGGTTCGCATGCATGGGATATCGGAAGGCGTTGATATTTATCTGCCGTTGTCCTCCACGGCGAAGATCAGCAATGCGTCGATTGACCTGCAGTTTATTCACTCGATTGTGCTGCTCGGAGAACGTTCCTCGATTCGGGTTCTATTCAATGAAACCACGCTGGAGCAGATCCCGTACAACCCCGAACAGCCTATGGTCAAGTCCAAGGTGAGTATACCGGATGAGTTGTGGCGCAAGGGCTTCAACAAGCTCAGCATTTCGGTGATCCAGCACTATATTGATCGCTGCGAGGACAGCACTTCCCCTGAGTTGTGGACCGAGCTCGACTTATACAATTCCACTCTGAGCTATAACATCGAACCGGTTAAACGCGAACTTACATTGCGCGACATCACCGGTCTTTTTTCCCCCGGAATCGGGGGACTGAACAGTATTCATCTGCTCAGTTCTCCGGCGGCGGATCTCTCCACACCGACCTCATCCTATCTCAACGAATCACTGCCGCTGGTCGCACAATCGCTGGCTTTGCACCGCGATTATTCCCCGCTTGAAGTAAAGCACACGCGATGGAAGGGACTTGATGAAGGGGGTGAGACTGAGCGAAGCAGCGCAGAAGGTGTATCAGCGTATCTACCCGACACGGTGAGTTCTAATGTGCATGTGCTGATTGGTACACGGGATGAGTTGACGGGGATTCTGGCCGATGATCTGCTCGAACAGATTAACGGCCCCTACCTTCACCTGGATCGGGTAGTCACCGAAACAGGCGATAAGTCCGGTCGTGGTTTTCGTCTGGTTGTGGCAGGCAGGTCCGGCTCGGAGGTAAACCATGCCGCACGCGCCCTCGCGTACATGGATGACAGTATGAGTGCGCTGCGGCAACTGGAACTTCTCAGCGGGAAAGCGGGCATCGGGCGCTTGGCGGGAGACCGTGGGTTTTTTGTCCAGCCTGAGACCAGTTACTCGATTGCCGATCTGGGTGTTTCTACCACCACAATGCAGGGGGCGGGATCTAAAAAGGTTTCCGTTGAGTTGCCGGTTCGGGGAAACTTCTATACCCAGGAAACTGCAACATTCGATCTGTTGCTGGATTTTGCCTATGGGGCAGGCATGGGTAAAGGCTCGGTCTTGAGCATCTTTTTAAATGGTGAGTATGTGCATGGATTGCAGTTGCAACAGCCGGGTGGCGGCACATTCAGGGATTATCGAATCAGTATGCCGGCACGTAAACTGCAGCCCGGGGTCAATACGCTGGAGTTTAACTTTAGCATGCGCGCCGAAACCGTTGCCGGCGAATGTCGCAGCATACCCGCTTCTCATCTTATCGCACAAATTCTCGATACATCGACGATTCACTTTCCGGCGGCAAGTCCTGTGGCTGTACAGCCCGACCTGTCGACGTTTTCGGCAACCGCTTTTCCGTACATTGACAATACCAACAAGTCACCTTCGGAATTCGTTGTGGCATCCGAACAAATGCTGGGCGAGGTGCTGAGTCTGGCGGGCAAACTGGCGCAGGTTTCCCGCAGCGCCGCTGAGCATCTGTATGTAAGAACGACCGTCCCTGACAAGTTGGTCAACAACACCGTCCTTCTCGTGACACGCGATGAGATGCCGGTGAATATTTTGAGCAAAGTCTCGGAGAAGATTGAGAGAAGCGAGCGCTGGAGCTATCGCCTACTTAACAAGCTTCGTACGGCGCATGCCGCTTCGCCGACCGACTCAACAAGACCCGCGTTGGACACCTCTGCTCTTAACGAGAGCATCGATAGCAAGGGCGTTTTGATGGCGCTGCGGACACCGCACAGCGGCAAGCCGTCGACGCTGACGGTGATCACCGCCGACTCCCGCAACCTTTTGGGGCAGCGTGTGCGCGATCTGATGACGCCGCAAGTCTGGGGGCAGCTGGATGGGGATCTTGTGGCCTGGGAAAGACCTGAGGATACGGTGATTACCATGCGGGTCGGCGATTATTATGTAGTGGGTGATCAGGATCCCTGGAGCCTGTTTGTTCTGATCGTTTCGAATAACCCGTGGTATTTGCTCGCAGTGCTTTTGAGCAGTTTCCTGATCATCGGTTTGCTGACGCTGCGTTATTTACGCAAAAGGGAAGCGAGAAGGTTGGCGGAGTAGTGCGTAACGGACTCATCATGTTGAGTGTGGCATCTATTGTGGTTTTCGCGGTTAGCTTGTTACCTTTTGCGAGCGAAAAGGAGACCTATGTTTCGGGTACGCTCGACCAAAAATTGTGGCAGGAATACCGCGAACGTTTTATCAAAGATGGACGCGTTGTTGATCGTCACCAGGACGGTATCAGTCACAGTGAAGGGCAGGGCTATGCGATGTTGATGGCCGTGGCGGCTGATGACCGGGCAAGTTTCGATCAGCTGTGGGAGTGGACCCGTTCGGTGCTTCAGCGTAAGGACGATCTGTTTTCCTGGCGCTATGAAGAGTGTCCGGAGAGAGACGCCGGTTGTGTCGCCGATTACAACAATGCCAGTGACGGCGATGTTCTGATCGCCTGGGCTCTGTTACGTGCGCATCGGCGCTGGGATGAGAGCGACTATAATCGTCATGCCCGCCGTATAACCGATGCCATTGCAGAACATCTTTTGGTGTCACATCAGCAGCGGCTGATCCTGTTGCCGGGGATTGAGGGCTTTGCAGATGAAGATACCCTTACCCTTAACCCCTCTTACTGGATCTTTCCCGCACTGGAGGCGTTCTCCGCTGAGTTTGACGAGCCGCTTTGGGATGATGTGATTGCATCGGGGAGGTGGTTGTTGCATCAGGGACGATTCGGTGTCCACCAGCTTCCCCCCGATTGGGTTGTGTTGGAAGACGGCGCCCTGCGGCTCTCCGATAAATTCCCACCACGCTATTCCTACAATGCGGTGCGTATTGCGCTCCACCAGGCATGGTCGGCACACGGCATCAGCAGTGTGGAGCTTATTCCCTATGAGAGTTTCTGGTCGCAGGCTCCATCACCGCCTGCCTGGATCGATCTCGTGGATGGCGGCACTGCCGAATTTTCATGGAATACCGGCATGAAAGCGATCGCGGAATTTGCCAGGCTCCGTGCCGAACCTCAGGCGGGAGAAGTTGTGTTGCCGCTTCCTGCTAAGGACGAGGGGTACTACTCATGGAGTTTGACCCTGTTAAGTCACATCGCTGCAGGGGAGACACTCCGGTGAAGCGTAATTATCGCATACAAGTGGGCGTTGTTGTGTTGTGTTGCGGCGCGATGAGCGCAATGGCGGATACCCCGCCGAAAATGGAAAAAGTTTCCGATCAAGCAGGCTCTATCGAGTCGGCTCCAGACCTTCGTCGACCGGTAACCGGGCCTGATGCGGAACAACCCGCAGTGGATATATCCAGTGTGCTCGACCTTATCAACAGCGGCGATATTATGGCTGCCCGTTCGTCACTCTCACGACTGCAGGAAGAGAATCCCGGTTGGCGTCCGCCGGCGGAACTGGAGCAGCTGATCGCGAATTACCCCGATAGCAGCCGGTCCGATAATCGTTATCTCTCTATGATGGCGGAATTGAGTGCGATCCCGGAAGGCGACAGGGCGAGTGTCCCTGAGAAACGTCTTGAGGCGGCTTCTCGGGAGGTGTACCGACGTGAGGACGGCTACCATGCAATGATGCTGGGCTGGATCTATTACGAACGTGAGAGTTATGTCGATGCCGAGCGCTTGTTCACACAGGCCGGACAATGGGGCGAAGAAGAACAAAGCCGACATGCGCGCAGTCTGGTCTTTCAGCAATTGGCTCACAGTGCGGTCGCTCAGGGCGGTTATGCCGCCGCCTTGCAGTATGCCGAAAAGGCCGCCGAACTCGGGCGTAATGAAAGTTACCTTTCCACCGGCTGGAAGCTGTATGAGAAAGAGGCCTACGGTGAGGCGGTTAAAGCTTTTTCCAACGCGTCGGCCTCGGCAGCGAAGGAAGAGGGGTTGGCCGAAGCCTGTCTTGCGCAATCCCGTGTTGCGCTTGCCGCCGGCAATGATGCGCTTGCCGAACAGGCCGCGCGCTGCAGTCAGCAACACGGGCGTAGCGATGCCGTGACCGCTCTGGGTTGGGAATTTTACAAGTCGGGACGCTATGCGAGTGCGAGCGAGCTTTTCTCCGCACGCCGGCCGCCGACGGAGGAATCCCATTACGGCAATGCACTGGCCCTTCAGGCCGGGGGGGGGATTCCGCAGGCGCGTGAAGCGGCATGTGGCAACAAGGATCTTTCCGAACGATTGAGTACACTTTGCATCGATCTTCTCAGCGCCGAGATGCTGGAGAATTATCAGTCCGGTAATTTTGAGGCGGTATTACGCCAGGCCGATGAGATCGGTCAGTACGGTGATCCGGGTGTGGGGGTGCGGTCGCTGGTCGCCTGGTCGGAGCTGTTTGCCGGTAAGCACGAACGTGCGGCCGAACACTTCGAGCAGCTTCTGGTCGAGCAACCGAATGAAATCTCCCATGCCCATGGTTTGCTGGACAGTCTTGCCCGCAGCGGGGATGAGGCGGCGCCGGCTCGTGCAGGTGAACGCCATCCTCTGGTCGAGCAGGCTCTTATGCGGCGTAACCGAAAGACACAGGAGGCGGCGGATGGAACGCTGCTGTCTGCTCAGTCCGATGGCGTGATGGCCGCAAGACTCGATGCAGACCGATTATCCCGCGCGATTGAGCTCTATCATGCAGAAAAATATGAAGAGGCGCTGGAGATACTGCAGGGCTTGCGCGCCGGCATTATCGTGAAGCGGGATAGCGGCCTGCTTACCCTGAGCGGCTGGGCGGCCTACCATGCCGGCAATCTCAAGCAGGCAAGAGAGGATTTCAGTCTTGCCGCCGAGTGGACCGACGAGCCGAGTATCTGGTTGATGGTGGCCGAGGCCGATATCGCACTGGGTGATCTGCCGCGGGCCAGAGATATTGCGCAGGGTTTGCCGCCCTCCACCGAGCGGGCGCATATGCTTGAGCGCCTGGCATCGGCCGAAGCCGCTACGGCGTACGAGCAGGGGGACTATGCGCGGGCCGAGTCACTGCTGAGCGGTCCCGACATCGAACGCAATGGGGGCAATCTTGAGCTGCTCGGCTGGAGTCGCTACCAGCAAGAGAAGTACGAGGCGGCCGCGGAAGCATTTGAAGCCGCCTATCGGATCGAGCCCGACAGTAATCGCGCCAAGGGACTGGTCTTCAGTTATATCCACATGCGGCAACCGCGCGAACTGGTTGCGCTTGCCGATGAGCTTCAGGGGCCTCTCTATGAATTTACTGACGACGAGGAGGTAAGAAAGGAGTTGGCCAACGGCAGAGATGAGTGGGTAGGCGTGAACAGTGAGGGAAAGTTGATAGCACGTGAACCGGTGAAGGAGCCATCGGCCCTCACCCGAGAGCTGCAGAAACTCGAGGGCATCCCCGGTTTTACCTGGGGCAGTGTCGATCACAGTTTTGATGATGACGACACCAGCGCCTCTTTTCTGATCAATCAGGGCATAGACTGGGTGGTGCTCCCCGGTGACATCACCGTCAATACTTTTGCTGAGTATCGATCCATGGATAACGACTGGCAGTCGGTATACGACGAAGATGAAGTCGTTTTCGGTGTTGAGCTGAAGCGCTCGCCGATCAATGTCGGTATCGAATATTCCCCCGCACGCTGGCGTGATGATGTTCTGGATGAGGATGTGACCTCCGTTTATCTGAGCTGGTATCACAGCTGGTATAAATTTCTGCGCAGGCGGGGTTCGAATATCGCCAACCCATTTGACGTAAATGCTTATTCCGGATCCACATACGGTCGTATCAGTCACCAACTTGATAACGGGGACGAAGGCACTGCCGCCAGAGGTTTTGTACGCCAGGGGATGGACTGGTTCACCTCCATTACAGATGTTGGAGAACTGACCCTTAATACCTATGCGGCCTATCGCTTCCGTTTCAGGACGGAGAATAACTATT
>JAWOIT010000118.1:0-36234 GCA_046484535.1 Pseudomonadota bacterium
ATGCGTGATGACACCATCCTCGTCTCCATCATGCACGTGAACAACGAGATCGGCGTGATTCAGGATGTGAAGGCCATCGGCGAGCTGTGCCGCAGCAAGAAGATCCTGTTCCACACCGACGCCGCCCAGAGCGCCGGCAAGGTGCCGATCGATGTGGAGGAGATGAAGATCGACCTGCTTTCCCTCTCCGCCCACAAGATCTACGGCCCCAAGGGCATGGGCGCCCTCTATGTGCGCCGCAAACCCCGTGTCCGCCTCGAGGCGCAGATGCACGGCGGCGGTCACGAGCGCGGTATGCGCTCCGGCACCCTGGCCACCCATCAGATCGTTGGCATGGGTGAGGCCTTCCGTCTGGCCAAAGAGGAAATGGCGAGCGAGAGCGAGCGGGTACGCATGCTGCGCGACCGCCTGCTCGAGGGCATCAAGGATATCGAAGAGGTCTATATCAACGGTGATCTGGAACAGCGCGTGCCGCACAACCTCAATATCAGCTTTAACTTCGTCGAGGGCGAGTCGCTGATGATGGCGCTGTCCGAGCTGGCGGTCTCCTCCGGTTCCGCCTGCACTTCGGCAAGCCTGGAGCCTTCCTATGTGCTGCGTGCGCTGGGCCGCTCCGATGAGCTGGCTCACAGCTCCATCCGCTTTAGTATCGGCCGTTTTACCACCGAGGCGGATATTGATCGTGCCGTGGAGCTGATTCACCAGAAGATTGCCAAACTGCGCGCACTTTCCCCGCTGTGGGATATGTACAAGGAGGGGATCGACCTCTCCACCGTGCAGTGGAGCGCGCATTAAGATAAAATCGCACCCCCGCGCTCAAACATCGGGGTGCGGTGTAGTATTTCCAGGTGAGGTAGAGAAAAGATGGCATACAGTGACAAGGTAATGGACCATTACGAGAACCCGCGTAATGTCGGTAATTTCGACAAGGACGAGGCCAACATCGGGACCGGTATGGTCGGTGCGCCGGCCTGTGGTGACGTAATGCGCTTGCAGCTCAAGGTTAATGATGAGGGCGTGATTGAGGATGCCTGCTTCAAGACCTACGGCTGCGGCTCCGCCATCGCCTCCAGTTCGCTGGTGACCGAATGGGTCAAGGGCAAGAGCCTGGATGAGGCGGCAGAGATCAAGAACAGCCAGATTGCTGAAGAGCTTGCACTGCCGCCGGTCAAGATCCACTGTTCGGTCCTGGCCGAGGATGCGATCAAGGCGGCGATTGAAGATTACAAGTCCAAACACAAAGACTAACTGTCTGCGGAGGGCATCCCATGGCGGTAACGCTTACTGAAAAAGCTGCTGAACGCGTGAAAAATTTTATTGACGGCCGAGGCAAGGGCGAGGGACTGCGCCTGGGCGTGCGCACCTCGGGCTGTTCCGGAATGGCCTATGTTCTCGAGTTCGCCGACGAGGTGAGTGATGAGGACAAGGTGTTTGAGAGTCACGGTGTCAAGGTGATTATCGATCCCAAAAGCCTGGTCTACCTGGACGGCACCGAGGTGGACTTTGCCAAAGAGGGCTTGAATGAGGGGTTCCAGTTCAACAACCCCAACGTCAAGGATGCCTGCGGCTGCGGCGAAAGCTTCAACGTTTGATCTTTGTAGTCACGCATGCAGCCCTCACCCGGTCAGAACTACTTCGAGCTGTTTGAGCTCCCGGTCTCCTTTGAGGTGGACCAGGAGCTTCTCTCCCTGCGTTACCGCGATCTGCAGCGCGCCGTCCATCCGGACCGCTTTGCCGGCGCCTCCGATCAGGAGAAGCGACTCTCGGTGCAGCAGGCGGCATTGATCAACGAGGCCTTCCTGGCATTGAAGTCTCCGCTGTCGCGTGCCCGCTACCTGTTGGAGCTCAACGGTATCATCCTGGATGATAACGATACCGGCATGGATCCGGCCTTTTTGATGGAACAGATGGCGTTGCGCGAGGCGCTGGCTGATGTGCGTGGCAAGGAGGATCCTTTTACGGAACTGAACAGGCTGCGCGATCAGATTGAAGGCAAGGAGCGGGAGCTGGTCGAGTCCCTGCAACAGCTCTTTCACGACGGCGAAAACCTTGAGCACGGCAAGGATCTGGTCCGCCGGATGCAATTTATGCAGCGCCTCCTCACCGAGGTGGATGAGCTTGAAGAAGAGCTGGTCCACGAGGCCTGATACCGTAATACCACACAACCCGACGAAGCCCTGAATTCCTATGGCCCTTCTGCAAATCAGCGAACCCGGACAATCCACCGCCCCCCACGAGCACCGGCTGGCGGCGGGTATCGATCTTGGCACCACCAATTCCCTGGTCGCCACCGTGCGCAGCGGTGTCGCCGAAACACTGGGGGATGAAAGCGGCGAGCACCTGTTGCCTTCGGTCGTCCGTTATCTGGAGGGAGGCGAACGTGTTGTGGGTGCGGCCGCCAAGCGGGAGGCGGCGCAGGATCCGCTGAATACCATTATTTCGGTCAAGCGTTTCATGGGGCGCGGGATCGGCGATATCAAAAGCCTCGGTTCGCGCCTGCCTTATGAGTTCATCGAATCGGACTCAGGGATGCCGAAACTGCATACCGCCGGCGGTGATTTTAGCCCGGTCGAAGTCTCCGCCGATATTCTGCGCGCGTTGCGTGATCGCGCCGAACAGAGCCTGGGTGGGGAGTTGACCGGTGTGGTGCTGACCGTACCGGCCTATTTTGACGACGCCCAGCGCCAGGCGACCAAGGACGCGGCGCGAATTGCCGGCCTCAATGTGCTGCGCCTGATTAATGAACCGACCGCGGCGGCGGTAGCCTATGGCCTGGATCAGGGATCGGAAGGTGTGATCGCGGTCTATGATCTGGGCGGCGGCACCTTTGATATCTCCATTTTGCGCCTTAACAAGGGGGTGTTTGAGGTCCTGGCCACCGGCGGCGACTCCGCCCTGGGTGGCGATGATATGGACCGCGCCATCGCCGAGTGGATTATGTCCGAGGCCGGCATCGCCGATGATGCGGATCACCGCCAGCTGCGGCGTCTGATGCGCGATGCCTGCGCCGCCAAGGAGGCCCTGACCGAGACCGATAGCGCTTCCCTGGACGTGGAACTGGCCGACGGCAGCCACTGGGAGGGTACCCTCACCCGCGAAAAGCTGAACAAATTGATCGACCCGTTGATCCGCAAGACCTTGCTCCCCTGTCGCCGCGCCCTCAAGGATGCCGGGGTGGACCCGGCCGAGATCCTGGACGTGGTCATGGTCGGCGGTTCGACCCGAGTACCCAGGGTGCGTGAGTTGGTCGGTGAGTTCTTCGGCCGCGACCCCAAGGTGGATATCGACCCGGATAAGGTGGTGGCCATCGGTGCGGCGATGCAGGCGGATGTGCTGGCAGGGAACAAGCCCGGCGATGAGATGTTGCTGCTGGATGTAATCCCTCTGTCACTAGGCCTGGAGACCATGGGCGGGCTGGTGGAGAAGGTGATCCCGCGCAACACCACCATCCCGGTGGCACGGGGGCAGGATTTCACCACATTCAAGGACGGTCAGACGGCGATGATGATCCATGTCCTGCAGGGTGAGCGGGAGCTGGTCAGCGACTGCCGTTCCCTGGCTCGTTTCGAGCTGCGCGATATCCCGCCGATGGCCGCCGGTGCCGCCCGTATCCGCGTTACCTTCCAGGTGGATGCAGACGGCCTGTTGTCGGTCACGGCCCGGGAGCAGACCACCGGGGTAGAGAGCAGCATTCAGGTTAAACCCTCTTACGGTCTTTCCGATGAGGAGATCACCACCATGCTGCAGGACTCTATGGCCCATGCCCGCGACGATATGGATGCCCGTAATCTGCGTGAGCAGCAGGTGGAGGCGGATCGGGTGCTGGATGCCCTGGAAGCCGCCCTTGAGGTCGATGGTGAGAGGCTGCTTTCCGCCGAGGAGCGCCGGCAGTTGAAGTCTTCAATGGATACGCTGCGCGAGATCAAGCAGGGCAGTGACCACAAGGCGATCAAACAGGCCATCGATAAGCTCAACCGCGAGTCCTCGGAATTTGCCGCCCGGCGTATGAACGCCAGTATTCAGCAGGCCCTCTCCGGACAGGAGCTGGAAAAGTTCGAGTAGCGGCAGGCGAACTTGTTTTTTGCCCGCCGCGGACCAATTTGAAAAGAGTAATCAAGTCACCGGATCTGGAGTAGTACGATGCCTCAACTGATTTTTCTGCCCCATGAAGAACTCTGCCCGGAAGGGGCCGTGTTTGAGGCCGAATCGGGCACTACCGTTTGTGATGCAGCGCTGGCCAACGGTATCGAGATCGAGCATGCCTGCGAGAAGTCCTGCGCCTGCACCACCTGCCACGTCATCGTCCGTGAAGGTTTTGACAGCCTCAACGAGGCCGAAGAGGTCGAGGAGGACATGCTGGACAAGGCCTGGGGCTTGGAGCCCGAGTCACGTCTCTCCTGCCAGGCGGTGATCGGCGATGAGGACCTGGTGGTGGAGATCCCCAAATACACCATTAATATGGTTTCCGAGTCGCATTAATTATTATTTTGTAGGAGCGGCATCCTGCTGCGACAGGGTGGTCCGTCATGCCAGTCGCGGCAAGATGCCGCTCCTACAGCCGGAGAGAAACGATGAAATGGACCGACACCCTCGAGATCGCCATCCAGCTGGATGAAGCCCACCCCGATGTCGATCCCCAATATGTCCGCTTTACCGACCTGCATGAGTGGGTCTGCGCACTCAAGGAGTTCGACGACGATCCCGACCACTCCAGCGAGAAGATCCTCGAATCGATTCAGATGCACTGGATTGAAGAGAAGGAGTGACCCCTTCCTGACTGCCCGGGCTGCTTTGCCATGGGAATTTGAACCTCGCCGAACCCCGCTTGTCTTAAGGGATTAAGATGGGAATCGCTGGAATGGTATGCCAAGCCCGCGTATAATCGCGGGTTTGTTATATATGACCTTTCAGCGAGTCTTACGGAGATTATTTTAGATGGCAACCGAACGCACCATTTCCATTATCAAACCCGACGCAGTGGCCAAAAACGTCATCGGCGAGATCTACTCCCGCTTCGAGAAGGCCGGCCTGAAGATCGTCGCGGCCAAGATGATGCATCTTTCCAAGGAGAAGGCCGGTGCCTTCTACGAGGTGCACAAGGAGCGTCCGTTCTACAATGACCTGGTCGAGTTCATGACCTCCGGTCCGGTTATGGTGCAGGTGCTCGAGGGTGACAACGCCATCGCAAAGAACCGCGAAGTGATGGGCGCCACCAATCCCAAGGAGGCCGCTCCGGGCACCATCCGTGCCGACTTCGCCGAATCCATCGATGCCAACGCCGTGCACGGTTCCGATGCGCCGGAAACCGCCGAGCGTGAAATCGATTTCTTCTTCAAGCCGGAAGAGATTTGCCCGCGCACCCGATAACGGTGTGCGGCGGTACTTCCGCTATGTTTGGATCTATTGCCGATGAGTGAGTCCGCCAGGATTAATCTGCTTGGTCTGACACGGCAGGACATGGAGGCCTTCTTCGCCGAAATGGGGGAGAAGGCCTTCCGCGCTTCTCAGGTGATGAAATGGATCTATCAGTTCGGGGTCGATGACTTCGATATGATGACCAACCTGAGCAAGGCCCTGCGCGATCGACTGAAAGAGGTGGCCGAGATCCGCCTGCCCGAAGTGGTGCAGGATATGCCCTCCAGCGACGGCACGCGAAAGTGGCTGCTCAAGGTGGATGAGTCCAATCACATCGAGATGGTGTTTATCCCCGACAAGGAGCGCACCACGCTGTGCGTCTCCTCTCAGGTCGGATGCACCCTTGCCTGCAGCTTCTGCTCCACCGCCCGCCAAGGGTTTAACCGCAACCTCTCCACCGCCGAAATCGTCGGCCAGGTGGCACTGGCGACCCGTATCATCGGCCTGCCCGAAAACAAGGGCGAACGGGTAATCACCAACGTGGTGATGATGGGCATGGGTGAGCCGTTGCTGAATATCGACAGTGTGGTCGACGCCATGGAGTTGATGAAGGACGATCTGGCCTTCGGTATCTCCAAGCGCCGTGTCACCCTCAGCACCGCCGGTGTGGTGCCGGGCATCGAGGAGCTGCGCGAGCGCAGCGATGTCAGTCTGGCGGTGTCGCTGCACGCCCCCAACGATGAACTGCGTGACCAGCTGGTGCCGATCAACAAGAAATATCCGATAAAGGAGCTGCTTGGCGCCTGTAAGCGCTATGTTGCGGGCAAGCCTCACAACCGTGTCACTTTCGAGTATGTCATGCTCGAAGGTGTCAACGATACGCCGGCGCATGCGCATCAATTGGTGAAAATCCTGCGTGGCGTGCCGGCCAAGGTAAACCTGATTCCGTTCAACCCGTTTCCCGGGTCACCTTATGAGTGTTCCAGTCTGAAGGTGATCAACGCCTTCCGTGACATCATCATGGAGGCGGGCATTATTACCGTTACACGCAAGACCCGCGGTGAGGATATCGCCGCCGCCTGCGGCCAATTGGCAGGCAAGGTTAAAGACCGCACCCGCCGCAGCGGGCGTTTTGTGATTAAAGGGGAGATGATCGCATCATGAAGCAATTTGGGCTGGTTCTGTCTCTGTCTTTGTTAATCATGCTTGCAGGGTGTAGTGGCAACGATATTCGCGAGGGTGGTGATAAGGAGAAAGCGGCCAAGGCGAATGCCGATCTGGGCCTTCGTTATATGTTGCAGGGAAATAATGAGATGGCGCTGAATAAGCTCAAGCGTGCATTGACGTTCGATTCCACTTATGCCCCGGCACATCACTATTTGGCCGAATTGTATCGCCGACTGGAACGTCCGGAAAAGGCGGATGATCACTTTCGTGATGCGGTTTATTACGATGAGAGTAATGACTCCAATCTTTACAACAATTACGGTGCCTTCCTCTGCAATCAGGAACGTTACGATGAAGGTGAGGAGCAGTTTTTAAAGGTATTGGATAATCCGGTCTATTCACGACCTGGACAGGTATATGAGAATCTTGGTCTGTGTATGGAGAGCAAGCCCGATCTGGAGAAAGCCGAAAATTATCTGCGCAAGGCGCTGAAGGAAAATCCGCGACTGCCAAAATCTCTTCTGGCAATGGGGCGGATATCGTTAGAGCAAGGCAATACGCTCTCCGCCAGGGCCTATCTACAACGTTACGAGGCCGTTGCCCGGCATACGCCGGAAAGCCTCTGGCTGGGTATTCGGGTAGAGCGAGTCCTCGGCGACAAGGATGCACTTGCCAGTTATGGTTTGATGCTGAAGGGACGTTTCCCGGATGCACCTGAAACCAAACTCTACCTGGAGTCCAATTAACAGGGTGTCAGTGTGAGCGAAACAACAGAACAAGCACAGCAGGAAGAACAGGCGGAGGCGCAACAAGCACAGCAGTTTCCAGGGAAACGCTTGCGCGCAGCTCGGGAGGCGGCCGGTTTATCCCTCACCGATGTGGCCGTGCAGTTGCGGATAAATGAGCGAATGATTGTGGCGTTGGAGGAGGATAACTACGACGCCTTGCCGGCGGCTACATTCGCTTCGGGTTATCTGCGAAGTTATGCTCGCATCCTGGGTTTGCCGGAGGAGGAGTTCGTCAAACCGATCGGCGGCACCAGCGAACCGCCCAACATCGTCTCGACTATCGGTAGCAAGGAGCAGCTTAACAGCCGTGACTTGCCCGTTCGGCTTGTCACCTACCTGCTTATCGGGGTTGTCCTTGTGTCGGTGGTGATGTGGTGGTACACGCAACACGGGGCCCCGGAATTGACCGCCGCAGAATCGCAGAATGATGAGCTCATGTCGGGCCAAGAGACAAAGCCGCCCGTGCAGGAGCGGACGGGGGGTGAGCTCCTGGCTGAAGATGAAACAGGCGACACGCTTGTTGAAGAAGAGGCTTTGGAAGTTAATGATGTGGACTCCGTTGAAGAAGTAGCTGAGGTGGAGGCGGCGCCGGAAGAGGAGGCGGCAAATGATGCTGCGATGAGTCAGGCGATAGCGACAAAAGCACCTGCCTCGCAACCGGACGCTCGTGAAACCGCCGCTGAGAAGCAGCGCACCCCATCGCCGATAACCGCTTCAACGCCGATATCCACACTGGAAATTCGTTACCAGTCCGACAGTTGGACCGAGGTGAGCGACAGTGCGGGACGTCAATTGGCATATGGCCTCATCAAAGCGGGCAAAACACTTGTTTTGAAAGGGGAAGCGCCGTTTCGCGTTTTTGTCGGCTACGCCCCGGGGGTCATGGTTTATTATAATGGCGACTTGTTTGATCACTCTCCGTTTCAGCGCAGGGATGTCGCCCGCTTTCGTGTCGGCAGGGCGGAGCATAATCTTCCCGATTCCAGGTAACTATCATGCAACATGACAATTCGGTGGTGCGTCGCAAGACGCGCCGGATAATGGTGGGTAAGGTGGCCGTCGGCGGTGATGCGCCGATTTCGGTCCAGAGCATGACCAACACCGAGACCACCGATGTGGCTGCCACGGTGGCACAGATCCGTGCGTTGGAGCAGGCGGGTGCCGATATCGTGCGGGTGTCCGTCCCGACGATGGATGCGGCGGAGGCCTTCGGTGAGATCCGCAAGCAGGCCAACGTGCCGCTGGTATCCGATATCCATTTCGATCACCGTATCGCCCTGCGGGTGCTGGAGCTTGGGGTTGATTGTCTACGCATCAATCCGGGTAATATCGGCAAGGAAGATCGGGTACGCGCCGTGGTGGATGCGGCCCGTGACAAGGGCGTGCCAATCCGTATCGGCGTCAATGCCGGTTCGTTGGAGAAGGAGTTACAGAAGAAGTACGGTGAACCGACCGCCGATGCCCTGGTCGAGTCGGCGCTGCGCCATATTGAGATCCTCGACCGGCTGGATTTCCAGGACTTCAAGATAAGTCTCAAGGCCTCGGAGATCTTTATGACCGTTGAGGCCTATCGCAAGCTCGCCGGGCAGATCGAGCAACCGCTGCATCTGGGGATCACCGAGGCCGGCGGCCTGCGCTCGGGGACGGTCAAATCCGCCATCGGCCTGGGGATGCTGTTGGCCGATGGTATTGGCGATACCATCCGTGTTTCGCTGGCCGCCGATCCGGTCCAGGAGATCAAGGTCGGTTTCGATATCCTCAAGAGCCTGCATTTGCGCAGCAAGGGTATCAATCTTATCGCCTGCCCCTCCTGTTCCAGACAGAACTTCGATGTGATCGCCACCGTCAATGAGCTGGAGCAGCGGCTGGAGGATGTGCTCGAGCCGCTGGATGTGGCGGTGATCGGCTGCGTGGTCAACGGTCCGGGTGAGGCGCGCGAGGCGGATATCGGCCTGACCGGCGGCCAGCCCAACCTGGTCTACGTGGGTGGCAAGCCGGACCACAAGATCGGCAACGAGTCACTGGTCGACCAACTGGAAAAAGAGGTGCGCGCCGAACTGGCGCGCCGAAAAGACAAGCAGGATTAACCGCAAAGGCGCAAAGGTCGCAAAGGAAAACCGGGATCATTATCTGCGTTAGATTTGCACACCAAGGCAAGGGGGCAGGCCGTATCCATAGGGCCTGCCTGTTTGAAGCATGAAACACTTTGCGCACTTTGCGCCTTTGCGGTGAAAATTTTTTGATTTGGAGTTGAAGCATTGAGCAAGAACATTCAGGCCGTGCGCGGCATGAACGATATCCTGCCGGAGGAGACGCCAACCTGGCGCCATCTCGAAGAGATGGTACGCCAATTGTTGGATGCGTACGGCTACCGGGAGATCCGGATGCCGATTGTGGAGAAGACCGAGCTATTCAAACGCTCCATCGGCGAGGTTACCGATATTGTTGAGAAGGAGATGTACACCTTTGAGGATCGAAATGGCGACTCATTGACCCTGCGTCCCGAAGGGACCGCCTGCTGCGTGCGCGCCGGGATGCAGAACGGGCTGCTGCATAATCAGGTGCAGCGCCTATGGTATTGCGGGCCGATGTTCCGGCATGAGCGGCCGCAAAAGGGCCGGTACCGACAGTTTCATCAGTTTGGTGTTGAGGTCTTCGGCCTTGAGGGGCCTGATATCGATGCCGAGCATATCTTGATGACCGCGCGGCTGTGGAAAATGTTGGGGCTGTTCGATTCGGTGGAGCTGCAGCTGAACTCCCTTGGTACTATCGCCTCGCGTAGCGCCTATCGCGCCACCTTGGTGGAGTACCTGTGGCAGCATGTCGATGAGCTGGACGAAGACAGTCGTCGCCGCCTGGAAAGCAATCCAATGCGCATCCTCGACAGCAAAAACCCGGATATGCGCGAGATTATCGATGGGGCGCCGAAACTCAACGAGCATCTGGACGATGAGTCCCGAGTGCACTTTGATACCCTCTGCGGCATCCTCGATGAGGCAGGGTTAACGTACACCATCAACCCTTGTCTGGTGCGGGGGCTGGATTATTACGGCAAGACCGTGTTCGAATGGGTGACTCACAAACTCGGTGCCCAGGGTACGGTCTGTGCCGGCGGCCGGTTCGACGGTCTGGTCGAGCAGTTGGGCGGTAAGGCAACACCTGCAGTGGGTTTTGCCATGGGGGTCGAACGCCTGGTCAGCCTGCTGGAGGCGGAGCATATCCCTGAGGAGCATTACCGCCCCCATGCCTATCTGGTGCAGGTGGGAGAGGCGGCGCAGCGTCATGGACTGCTTTTGGCCGAAAAGCTGCGTGATGCTTTACCGTTACTTCGGCTTGAGGCCCACTGCGGTGGCGGCAGCTTCAAAAGCCAGTTTAAAAAGGCCGATAAGAGCGGTGCGCCGCTGGCGTTAATCCTTGGCGAGGAAGAGGTCGCCAACGGTACACTTGGTATCAAATTCCTGCGTGAGGAGGCGGAGCAGAAGCTGCTGTCGCAGGAAGAGGCCATCGAATACCTGGCCGGTTTTCTTATCAAATCGGCAACGGCATAACACAAGGTAAATTTAGGAGCGAGGGGTGGAAATACATAATACTGAACAGGAACAGGTCGAAGCGATCAAGGCATGGTGGGATAAGCACGGCCGGATGGTGGTGATTGTCATCGCGCTAGTGCTGCTGTCGGTGCTGGGCTGGAAATACTGGCACGGGGAGCAATATAAGCAGGCCGTAAGTGCTTCTGCCGCCTACCAGCAGATGATGGATAGCATCAACGCCAATCCGGAGGCGGCGATGGAAGCCGGGCGGTCGATTGTCGGTCAATATCCCAACACCACCTATGCCGCCATGGCCTCCCTGGCGATGGGCCGGATAGCGGTCGAGCAGGGGGATCTGGATGCCGCGGCCGCTCACCTGAGTGTTGCCGCCAAACAGGCCGATCAACAAGAATTGATGCTGCTCGCCCACTTGCGTCTTTCCAAGGTGCTTTTGGCAAAAGGGGAGACGGAGCAGGCATTGGCTCAACTTGAGGGTGTTGAAGCAGGTTTATTCCAGCCTGCTTTTGATGAACAGCGTGGCGATATCCTTTTGGCCCGTGGCGATCGAGTGGGTGCACATGATGCATATACCAATGCCCTTGCCGGTTACAGCGATATACCGGCGAAACAGGAACTGGTGAAAATGAAACTCAACGACCTGGCGGAGAGCGACGACGAGTGAAAATATTTTTCGCATTAATCCCGCTTTTGTTGCTGGCCGGCTGCACCTCATCCATCGATCCGATGGAGCCGCCCAACGAACTGGCCACTATCGGTAAGCCGGAACTTGAAGTATCGCACCTTTGGGTACGGCAACAGGGGAAAGGCAGTGCCGGCAAACAGCTCAAACTCACCGTACATGTGGATGGCGAGCGGGTCTTTTCCGCCAATCATGCCGGCCGGGTTGAGGCGATTAGTAGAGAAGATGGCAATGAACTTTGGCGTAATGAGCTTAAGGCTGCCATTAATTCCGGTCCCGGGGACGGCGGCGACTTGTTGCTGTTAGGGGGTAATGCTGAAGTGATTGCCCTTCAAAAGAAGGATGGCAGCATCAGTTGGCGAACCCCGGTCAGTAGTGAGGTGCTGAGTATACCTCAACGAAAGGGCAATATTGTGGTAGTGCATAGTGTGGATGGCAATATCACTGCGCTCGATGCAACCAGTGGGAAGCGTCTGTGGCAACACCGGGAATCGGTACCTGCATTGAGCCTGCGTGGCAGCAGCGATCCCTATTTGTTGGACACTGCTGTTCTGATCGGAACGGCCAACGGCAAGGTAATAGCCCTAAGCCTGGATGATGGACGTGTTTTATGGGAGACGGTGGTGGCTGAGCCACGCGGACGCACTGAAGTGGAGCGTGTGGTGGATGTCGATGCGGAGCTGGCGGTGGGTAACGGTGTGGTTCATGCCGCCAGTTATCAAGAGAGCCTGGTTACCCTCAGTCTTGAGTCGGGACAGCTGCTGTGGAGTCGTGATATCGGTTCATCAAGCGGTATGGTTATTGACGGCGCCTATCTCTATGTCTCCGATGTGAACGGTGATCTATGGGCGCTTTCCCGCCGGGACGGGGAAACCATGTGGAAACAGGATGCGCTTCACCGGCGCGGCCTGAGCGCTCCGGTGCAACAGGGTAATTACCTTATTGTGGGTGATTTCGAAGGATACTTGCATTGGGTTGACAAGGAGGATGGACACTTGGTAGGCCGTTCCCGCGTTAGGAACCTGCTGGAGTATTGGCCGGTTGATGATGTGCTTGATGACGCCTATACGGATTACTACGAGGAAGATCGTTCGGTACACCTAGCGCCGGCAGTAGAGGGACGGCAGGTGTTCGGACTGGATAAGCGCGGTGTGCTCGACGCCTACCGTGTCAGTCCCGTGGCTGCCGAGACGGAATAAGCATGAAACCTGTCATTGCCCTGGTGGGGCGCCCGAATGTGGGCAAATCCACTCTGTTCAATAACCTTACCCGTTCGCGTGATGCCCTGGTGGCGGATTTCGCAGGTTTGACCCGTGACCGCCAATACGGCATCGGTAAGCTCGGCGATCGTCCCTATCTGGTAGTGGATACCGGTGGTTTGAGCGGCAATGAGCAGGGCATTGACAGTGAAATGGCCCAGCAGGTCCGCATGGCCATCGATGAGAGTGACGCGGTGCTGTTTCTGGTGGATGCCCGTGACGGTCTCAGTGCCGCCGATGCCAACATCGCCGATTATCTGCGCCAGTGCAATAAGCCGATCACCCTGGTGGTGAACAAGACCGACGGGGTGGACGCCTCGGTGGTGGTCAGCGAGTTCCACGAACTGGGCCTGGGTCAGCCCTGGCCGATTGCCGCGGCGCATGGCCGTGGTGTACGCAGCCTCATCCATGAGGTGTTGGCGCAGTTTCCTGAGGAAGAGGAGGCCTTTGGTGAAGAGGCGGAGGACGAGCGCGGGATACGGGTGGCCGTCATCGGCCGGCCCAACGTCGGCAAGTCCACCCTGGTCAATCGCATCCTCGGTGAGGAGAGGGTGGTTGTCTACGACATGCCCGGCACCACCCGCGACAGTATCTATATTCCCTTTGAGCGCGACGGCCAGCAATACACCCTTATCGACACCGCGGGGGTGAGGCGCCGGGCCAGGGTCAAGGAGGCGATTGAAAAGTTCAGTGTGATCAAGACCCTGAAGGCGGTTACCGACGCCAATGTGGTGGTCATGGTACTGGATGCCAGGGAAGGGATCAGTGAGCAGGACGCCCATCTGCTCGGTCATGTGATGGATGCCGGCCGCGCGCTGGTGATCGCCATCAACAAGTGGGACGGACTGGAACAGGATCAAAAGGACAAGGTGCGACGCGAGCTACAGGTTAAACTGCCGTTTCTCGATTTCGCCAAATTTCACTATATCTCCGCCCTGCACGGAACCGGTGTGGGCGAGCTTTACGCCACGGTCAACAGGGCCTATGCCTCGGCAATGCGTAAGTTCAGTACCCCAGAGCTGACCGCGCTGCTCGAATCGCTTCAGCTGAGTCACCAACCGCCACTGGTGAGGGGGCGGCGCATCAAGTTGCGCTACGCCCACCAGGGCGGGAAAAATCCACCGATTATCGTCATTCACGGCAACCAGGTGGAATCCATTCCCAACAGTTACAAGCGTTACCTGATTAACGGTTTTCGCAAACACCTCAAGCTGGAAGGTACCCCTGTTCGTATCGAATTCAAGGGCGGTGAAAATCCCTATGCAGGTCAGAAAAATGTCCTCAGCAAGCGGCAGATCGCCCGCAAACAGCGGTTGGTGAAGTTCGTCAAAAAGCGGGAGAAGCGGCGCACCAAGAAAAAGGGCGGTTGAGCAGACTGCTCTTTTTTGCACTAATCCGGAGTCTGTGCAACCATTGGGCGGCATAGAATGGATAAACTCAAAAGACCGCAACAATCCGCTCGGCGGGATACTGGTATTCATTGATCGCCCAGGACATAGACCGTAGGCCGGCAGGATCCCAGTGCTGCGGGTATAGTACTGTTTATTCGCTATATTAGTGAATGCTTAAATAGCTATGTATAATAACCATAACCGCTTAGTGGCGGACAGAACTAACTGGAAGGAGTAGAAAAATGAGTATTGATCGTATCGTTTTCGCTGTTGCAGGCACTTTCATCATGCTGAGCGTCGCGCTTGGGATGCCGATGAGCCCGATATTCCACCACGAGTACTGGCTGTTCTTCACCGCATTCGTCGGTCTGAACCTGTTCCAGTCCGCCTTTACCGGCTTCTGCCCGATGGTGCTTATCCTCAAGGCATTCGGGGCCAAACCTGGTCAGGCCTTCGGCTGACAGGCATTTCGTCGACCGCCAAAAGTGCCGCCAGGCGGTAATGGCGATCAGCTAAGCGGTGCTTTAAGCTGTAGGAGCGGCTTCCAGCCGCTCCTACGAACTATGTTTTCCTTAACTGATCAGCATTAGGCCCCTCCGGGGCCTTTTTTCTTGCCGGCGGCGTGCCTTATTAATGGTCGTGACCTTCCTCGTCGGGGCCGTGGACATGGCCATGCGCCATCTCCTCTTCGGTGGCGTCACGCACTTCGACAACGGATACGTCGAAGTTAAGGGTTTGCCCGGCAAGAGGGTGGTTGGCGTCCACGGTGACATTTTCGTCATCGATAGATAAAACAGTGACGATATGCGGGCCTTGTTCCGTCATGGTCTGGAACTGCATACCCACTTGGATTTCATCGGCATTCTCGAACATCTGGCGCGGGACCGCTTGGGTCAGATTGTCGTCGTGCTCGCCATAGCCATCCTTCGGGTCGACGGTGACGCTCAGGCTGTCTCCGGTACTCTTGCCCTCCAGGGCGCTCTCCAGCCCTGGAATGATATTCTGGTGGCCCTGAAGATAGGCCAACGGGCCGCGTCCCTCGGAACTGTCGATTACCGCCCCCTCGCTGTTGGTCAGAGTGTAATCGATGGAGACGACTTTGTTTGCGGAAATTTGCATTGGAAATCCTTGAAACTTCGTGAATAACGGCACACAGTGTACGCGCATTGGCTTCTGAGGCCAAGGATTCAGCCCGGCGGAGTGGTCAATCCGGCGACGATGCGCCGGGCGATTGGCAGCACTAGAAGAGTGGTCGGGAAGGCGATCAGAAAGGCGCTAAGCCAGGCATCCATCCAACGCTGGATAAAGTCCTCCACCCACCCCAGGTTGATGAAGGTGATCACCATCGACATGATGAACGACATGATGAGCGAGGTGAAGAAGGCAAGCAATTTGGGCGCATGCCGGTGTGGCAAGCGGATCATTTGTGATTGGGTGCATCCAGCATGGCGATGGTCTCCGGGCTTAGGAACAGAGCCGGGTCAATGCGCGTATTGTTCAGGCTCATGGTCCAGTGCAAATGCGGTCCCGTTACCCGTCCTGTCGCGCCCACTTTGGCCACTACATCGCCCTTGTTGACTTCCTGCCCAATCTCCACATCGATACTATCCAGGTGACAGAACATGGTGATCAACCCTTCCCCGTGGTCGATGAACACGGTATTGCCGTTAAAGAAGTAGTTTCCGATCTCGGTGATTTTTCCCGCAGCCGGGGCCTTGACCGGAGTGCCGGTGGGCGCGGCGATATCCAGGCCGCTGTGGGGGCGCCGTGGTTGGCCGTTGAAAAAGCGTTTTTTGCCGAAGGTGCCGCTGAGACGCCCGCTTACCGGCAGCAAAAAATCAAGCTGTGCCGGGCGCTCGGCGTTCCAGCCGGCGAAGGCCTTGCGGCTGCGCGCCTGCTCTGATCGTATCCGCTTGAGATCCTTTGCGTAGGGGTTGACCTTGCGTTTGTTCTTAATCGTGATGTGTTGTTCCTCGTATTGCTTGTCACGCACCTGGAAACTGAGCTTCGCATCCTTGTCGAGCCGCAACGTGTGCATACCCGGTTTGGCGGAGAGCGGGAGCCCCACTACTGCCACCCAGCTGTCCCCCCGTTGCTTGACCATCACCTTTTTCCCGTCGTAATGGACCACAGGTTTGGTCGCGCTGTCGCCAAGGTCGATAATGGCGATTCCGCCCGGTACCGGCAGGGCGCGGGGAAAATCCTGTGCAGTCGCCGTCGTGCCGAAAGCCAGTAATAACAGAACAAACAGTGCTCTAGGGCTTCTCATTGTCTATCTCCTCAACGCGACACAGCAGGCTTCCCCGGTGAAGGCGGGCTCGGATGGCGGCGCCCGGTTTAACATCATCGCTGCTGTGGATCACTCTATCGGTTTTTACTTGGGAAACAATGGCATAGCCGCGACTTAGCGTCGCCAGCGGGCTGACAGTCTCCAGTGCATGCGCCTGTCCTTCCAGCCGCTGTTGCAACAACTGTAGCCGCAACTGGATTGCCTGGTGCAGGCGACGGGCAAGCTCACGGTGTTTTTGTTCAAGCTGCGCCAGACGCGTTGCGGGATTGTGGTGTGTCAGTCGGACGCGAAGTGTATCCAGTCGGGCAAGTTTGTGGCGTAGTTGATGCCGCTGGGCCTGGGTCAGGCGCATTTCCAGCTCATCCAGACGCTGCGCGTTATCCTGCAGGCGCCGGCCGGGGTGTTTAAGCCGTTTATGCAGAGCGAGTAGCTGTTGTCGGCGCTGTTGCAGTTGCATGTTGATCAGCTGTCGCAGCCGGGTTTCCACCCGCTGCATGCGTTCAAGCCAGGCTTGCCGATCCGGACTGAGCAGCTCTGCGGCGGCGGAGGGCGTGGGTGCACGCACATCGGCGGCAAAGTCCGCGATGGTGACATCCACCTCATGGCCGACGGCACTGACCACCGGTAGCGGGCTGTCGTGGATGGCCCGGGCCACCGCCTCCTCGTTGAAGGCCCACAGGTCTTCCAGCGAACCGCCGCCGCGGCCGACGATAAGGACATCGCATTCATTACGCCTTCCGGCCAGGCGTATCATATTGGCAATCTCACTGCCGGCCCCTTCACCTTGTACCGCCACCGGGTAGATCACCACCTCAATGGCCGGAAAGCGGCGCCTGAGTACGGTTAGAATATCGCGAATCGCCGCTCCGCTGGGTGAGGTGACCACTCCGATGCGTTGAGGCATTACCGGCAGCGGGCGTTTGCGTGACTCATCGAACAGTCCTTCCTTGTCCAGACGCTGTTTTAGGGCCTCAAAGGAACGGCGGAGGGCGCCGTCCCCGGCCTCTTCCAGATGTTCGGCCACCAGCTGGTATTCGCCGCGAGGCTCGTAGAGGCCGACCTTCACCCGCGCAAGGACGCGCATTCCATCCGTTGGACGAAAGTTGAGGTTCATCGCCCGCATACGAAACATGGCGCAGCGCACCTGGGCGAACTCATCCTTCAGTGAAAAATAGATATGACCGGAACGGGGGCGGGCCAGGTTGGAAATCTCGCCCTCCACCCACAACAGAGGAAAACTTCCTTCCAAAACCGTTCTAGCCTCGCGATTGAGGCGCGATACGGTATAGATCTCACGTGTGGGCTGGGTGCTGTGTGCGTGTGAACTCGGCATAGTACGAAGTTTATCAGAGTTGTGCCGATTGCGGGGAGCCGGGACAAATGCGGTCCCGCAGGGGGCGGGCTCTGAATTATCCGGGAGTTCACGGCTATTGCACGGCGGTGCAAAGGGCACGAAACGCATCTCACTGCATTCGAGATCGGGTCTGTGGATACCCTGCCAAAGTCCCGCCAGTTTACCGGGGGCGTCTCAAACCTTATAATTAGCGGTTTATCCACCGAACATAGAGTGCGGATACCCATATGAGAATTGCCCAGGAAGCTCTAACTTTCGACGACGTACTGCTGGTCCCGGCATATTCCAATGTGCTGCCCAAGGATGTCGACCTTACAACGCGTCTCACCCGTGGGATAACCTTGAACATTCCCCTGATTTCAGCGGCGATGGACACGGTGACCGAGGGTCGCCTTGCGATCGCTCTGGCTCAGGAGGGGGGCATTGGCATCATCCACAAGAGCATGACTGTGGAGCAACAGGCCGCCGAGGTTCGTTCGGTGAAGAAATATGAGAGTGGTGTGATCAAGGACCCCATCACCGTAGCGCCCAGTATGAGCATCGCCGAGTTGATGGAGCTGACCCGCCGCGAAAACATCTCCGGTGTGCCCGTTGTCGACGGCGAGGATCTGGTCGGTATCGTCACCAGTCGCGACCTGCGTTTTGAGACCCATTATGATCAGCCGGTCTCCACCATTATGACCCCCAAGGACAAGCTGGTCACCGTAAAGGAGGGTACCGATCGCGAGAAGATCAAGGCTCTGCTGCATGAGCACCGTATCGAGAAGGTGCTGGTGGTGGATGACAATTTCCGCCTGCGCGGTATGGTCACCGTCAAGGATATCCAGAAGGCGACCGACAAGCCGAATGCCTGTAAGGATGATCAGGGGCGCCTGCGCTGCGGTGCGGCGGTCGGTGTCGGCAAAGGTACGGATGAGCGGATCGAGGCCCTGGTGACTGCCGGGGTCGATGTCGTGGTGGTGGATACCGCCCACGGACACTCCCAGGGGGTGCTGGACCGTGTTTCCTGGGTGAAGAAAAATTTCCCCGACTTGCAGGTTATCGGCGGCAATATTGCTACTGCCGACGCAGCCAAGGCCTTGGTAGACGTGGGGGCGGATGCCGTAAAGGTCGGTATTGGTCCAGGCTCCATCTGTACTACCCGTATCGTTGCGGGTGTCGGTGTGCCGCAGATCACCGCCATTTCCAATGTCGCCGAAGCACTCAAGGATACGGATGTGCCGTTGATCGCCGATGGCGGAATCCGGTTCTCCGGTGATATGTCTAAGGCAATTGTCGCCGGCGCCTACTGTGTAATGATGGGCTCGATGTTTGCCGGCACCGAGGAGGCGCCCGGTGAGGTCGAGCTGTTCCAGGGGCGTTCCTACAAATCCTACCGGGGAATGGGCTCTCTCGGCGCCATGGGAGGTTCCCAGGGCTCCTCGGATCGCTATTTCCAGGAGAGCACCGAACAGGACAAACTGGTGCCCGAGGGTATCGAGGGGCGTGTTCCCTATAAGGGCTCCATGCAGCCGGTTATCCACCAGATGCTAGGCGGCCTGCGCTCTTCCATGGGGTATACCGGTTGTCGCACCATTGACGAGATGCGAACCCGGCCTGAGTTTGTCCGAATCACAAATTCCGGTCTCTCCGAGTCGCATGTGCACGATGTGCAGATCACCAAGGAGGCACCGAATTACCGCTTGTAGCTCCATTGCATCCAAAGTAAACACGGCTCCGAACGGGGCCGTTTTTGTATCTGCACAGGGAAATGACATGCTCAGTACAAACTCCCACATTATTCCCTTACTTTTCTCCCACCTGAGTAGTATTTTCTAATTCGTATTGTCCAATAAATGCTCATTGCACCTTGATAAAAATTAGCTAAGCTTGAAATGTATGACAGTACCGATAAGGGGTTAAGCCACATGAGTGATATTAAACTGGTCGATGTGACAGTTCATATAGACAAGGATACTGATACATCGAAACGGGGAAAAATCGAAACGGCATTACGTGAAATTAACGGCGTTATCAGTGTACACATGCCGGAGAAAGAGGGGCATTTGGTGGTCATTGAATATAACCCTGATAAAACACAATCAAGTGTTCTGCTGGATATTGTTCAGAAAATAGCCGGGCACGCCGAGCTGATTGGTCTTTGAAGTGTATGACGGTATGTCACACAGATGAAAGGGATCAGTTTAATATTTTGACGTAGATACCCCCCCGTTTTGTGTTTGGTACAACAGGTTGGTAGGCGAATGGCGCAGAAGGTGATGCAAAATAAGTATTAAAGCCCGATAAAATTCACTTACATTATCGATGACACTGTTAGCTATGTCAGCGTAACTATATGCAAGAGAATAGGCAGCAACGTAAAAGATATAAAATTCTCAAACAGTTAGTTTTATCCTTGTCAGGTCAATATAAATCTCGATTATTAATATTGATTGATAAAACTTTTCCGAGGTTCAGTGTTTGCATTGTGACTCGAAGTCAACGTTTACTTTTCTCGCTCCTAGAATAATTGCATGTGGCTGTTCAAGTAAAAGCATAAACGAATAGGCTTGAAGTCGTTATGCTTAAAAATAAACTTGAATCCAAATATTCGGCTTAGTCTAAATTGCATCCCGCTTTTCGAAACAATCTGAAGGTATGAGGCTCAATAAACTCGTCATGGAGTGTAAACGATTTTTGAGTGTGTGCATGGTCGATAAAGGATGATAAATATCGCCTGTCAAAAATTGATCTATGTCAGAAAAATATAGTCTCAGACAAATGCTTGTTATGATTTTTTAAAATTGAATGGTTTTGTGGTGGAAATATTTGAATTTGTACACGGGATAAAATATGACTTTAGTCAAAAACACACAGTAAAAATGACAAAGTGGTTATTAAGGGTTGAATTTTTTTGGTTTCTGCATAAAAGTACTTGCGTGGCCGATGTGAATGTATCAATCTAGAAGCGAATAATTAAAAAGTGGATGGCTGTATTTATTTTGTTTGAATTGCGTTGTTTGTTTTTTGATTTAGAAAATATAATAAATTTTGTAAGCCACAGTTTTCAGCTTGTTCTACTAACGAATATTATTATCGCTAGAGCGATTTAAGAAAAAGGCAAACTCATCGAGAGGTGAGGACGCAAAGCTACCGGCCTTTTGAGTCTTATGAATTTTTATGACTTTGAAGGCGGCGGGGTTGCCGGGGATCTGTGATGTCGGTTCTCGTTAAAATCGCACTTCTAAGTGTGTTGTGATATTGCGTTTTCAGTTATTCCTCTCCTTTTGCTTTGCCTATGTTAGATCAGTTAAAGAACGGCGTTTAATTTATACGCATGGGTGGCTGGTTTTAAGTGGAGGGTATAATAATGGAGTATAAAAAAAGATTTCGCGTAGCTGTTGTGGCTAATATGAGTGAGCGTGAATGGCAAGTGCTGGAGACGGCATCCCGCCTGACTACGGCTCGAGAGCGCAATTATGTCTTTGAACCGCCAACGGCAGAACCTGCAGATATTTATCTTGTTGAGGGCGAGCAGGGTGATAAGCAGGAGCTGTGGGAAAAGATACATACGCAACACCCCTCGCCTGTTATCTTTTTGATGTCAGAGCCTGATGAGACGCCTGGCAGATGGACATTTCCGCGCCCCTTAACACCATCCTGTTTACTAAGTCTGGTAAACATGCTCGATGAAGTGACGGTACAGGAACTTCATTACCTGCCGGAGCTGAGTATCGGTCAGGAAGGCGAGTATAGTATTCAACCGCACACGATAAGTAACAGGGGCGAAAGCTTTACTGCACTTGTTGTTGACGATAGTACGACCGTTCAGGCCCAGGTCGGTATTGGCCTGAAAATATTTGGTGTCTCTGCAGACTATGCAGGTACTGCTGAAGAAGCATTCAGGCTGCTTGATAACAATAGCTACGATATAGCATTTCTTGATGTTGTCCTTCCCGGCGGTGCTGATGGTTATCAAATATGCAGAAAGATTAAAAAGAATCCCCGCTTAAAAGAGACAACGGTAATCATGTTGACCGGAAAGTCTTCGACCTTTAATCGCGTCAAGGCATCAATGGCCGGTTGTGATGCATATCTTACAAAGCCCGTGCAAAACGAGGTTTTTCAGGAAACATTGCGTCAATACCTGCAGGAACCGAACGAAATGCGAGCGAAAAACCCGGTCGCGTGAAGTCGTTGTCCGCAGCTCTGTTCATGTCTGTAACCTGTTTTGCCACAGACTGATAACGTCCTGTTGGGCAACAAATAACCCGAGAAAGGAGAACGTCATGAGTAAAAAAGTACTGGTAGTTGATGATTCACCGGTGGATCAGGCAGACATTAAGAACGCGCTTAGCGATGCGGGCTGCCTGGTGGTCACAGCGGCTGACGGCAATGAGGCGATTGCGAAGGCGAAGGCTGAAAAACCCGCTGTAATCTTTCTGGACATCATAATGCCTGAGATGGATGGTTATGAAACTTGCCGTCTGCTCAGTCAGGATCCGGAAACCAAGGATATCCCCGTAGTCTTTGTGACAAGCAAAGGGGAGAAGGCTGATAAAGTATGGGGACAAATGCAGGGTGCAAAGGGTCATCTTGCCAAGCCTGTTACATCCGATCAGCTTATTGAACAGTTGAAGTCAGTGGGTTGATTCAGACTATGAATCATAATAATGATTCATCGAGTAATCCTGTGCGCACAGAAGATAGGTCTGTGCGCACAGGTCTTATGCCGAGCGAGGCGCTTAATCGCTTCGAGCCGCCGGAAGGTTTTGTCCCTGCTGCTGCGGAAACGGCAGCCGAAACGCTTAGATATGGCTTTCGAGTGGCCAATTTCTCACTGCTGATTCGTGATGGCGTTGGTAGCGAGGTCGTACCTATGATGCCGATCGCGATAATTCCATCAGCACCATTATGGTTGTCTGGGATGATTAACCTGCGGGGTAATCTGATACCTGTCTGTGACCTTGCGCGCTTGCTTGATGTTGATCCTGATATGCAACCAGACAACCCCATGATAGTCGTGCTGGATAAGGGCGAACAGGCCTCCGGGTTTATAATCGACGGCTACCCTCAGGCCCTTACTACGTTGCATCCGTTAAATCAGCTCCCGGGTTTTCCGGAATTGCTGTCACGTTATGTGGGTGCAGCATATACCGTTGAGGATGAAATATGGCTTGAATTCGATCATGAGGGATTTTTGCTGGATGCTGGATAGTTGTGGGCTGACCGGCAAGGAATAGCAAAGACAGCGGAAAGCTGCAAAGAACAAAACCAAATAGCGAGCTAAGTGTGGGTTATCGAAGGAGTGTAAAAGATGAAAAGCCGTTTATCGTCGGTTACCGGTTTTCTTTCCGGGCTCAAACTGGCAAAAAAGTTCCAGATTCTGGGCGTAATCGCCGTCATTCTTGCCATTGTACCGTTCATCCAGTTCTTCTCGGCGACACAAACTGGCGTGGAAGCAGCCAGAGAGGAAATCGATGGGTTTGAACCCACCAAAAAACTGTTGAATGTAGTAAAACTCACTCAGGAGCACCGGGGTCTTGCTGCCGGTGCGCTTTCCGGTGACGAGAAACTTGCAGCGCAGCTTCCTGCCAAAAAGGCCGAGCTGGATCAGGCGGTTGCAGACCTGGATGCTGAAATTACCGCAATTACCGATGACTCAGTTCGCAATATATGGCGTAAGGCGAAGCAGCAGTGGGATGTCACAAGCTCGAGTGTTGCCAGTGAAAGTATCGAACTAGAACAGAGTTTTAGTGATCATACGCGCCTGATATCCGATTATTTTACACAGCTTGACTTGATGCTTGACTATTACGGCCTCTCTCTGGATCCGAGGGCTGAGAATACATTCCTGATTCAGGCCGCCTACGTAACAATCCCGCGTCTCAACGAGGCTTTGGGTCAGTTGCGTGCTTTGGGAACCAGTCATTTGGTTCGTGCACAAAGTCTTGCCACGGGTGAGAACGATACCGCAGAGATGACACTTGCTGAGCGTACCATCCTTACATCTGTAATGGCCCAAGCGGAGTCAAACCTTACCGGTACGGTGCTAAATCTGAATAAAGCGTTCAAAGCAGACCCTGAGCTTGAGGGAGCACTAAAGGCGCCGCTCGCGGATGCTGAAAAGTCGGCAAAAGGTGCGTTGCTGCTGATTCGGGATGAGGTGGCCGAGGCCAGGGACATCACTATGGACCCGGGGCGGTACTTTAACAGTATTACTGACACCATTGGTTCACAGCTGCAGCTTTCGGACGAAGCGGTAAGTACACTGGGTAAAACATTGACTGCCTCGGCAGATGAACTTCGTTTCGATCAGATTCTTACATCAGGCGTTATTCTTTTGCTTATGGTTGTTGGTGCGGTCCTGGCGTTACTTGTCATGCGTACCATCACTTCACCGGTTGGCCACTTGCAGTCGGTAATGGAGCAACTGCGTGAGGGTGACAGTACAGTACGCGCCAAACTTGAGTCAGAAGACGAGATCGGTGAGCTGGCGCGCCAGTTCGACCGAATGGTGGACGAACGTGAGGCGGTGTCCGCGCGTATTGCCAAGGAGAACGAACAGCTTAACGAATCGGTGCTGGCATTGCTGCAGGGTGTTGCACAACTCGCTCAAAGAGATCTTACTGCTAAAGTTCCTGTCGCTGAGGATGTTACCGGCTCGGTCTCGGATGCGCTTAACCTTCTTTCCGGCGAGACGGCGAAGGTACTTAAGCAGGTAACTGATATTTCCGCTGATGTAAGTGGGGCGTCGCTTAAGGTTAAGGAACAGTCCGATAGTGTATTACTTGCGGCTGAGGTTGAGCGTGAACAGGTCGAGAAAACCTCAGAAGAGCTCCAATTGGCGGCACAGACCATCGAGCGAATCGAGAAACTCGCCCAATCAGCCAACGAGGCGGCGGATAACGCCATCCGCACAACCGAGGGGGCGCGAACCGCAGTAACCGCAACCATTGAGGGTATCACCAATACCCGTGACACCATCCGCGAAACGGAGAAACGTATCAAGCGTTTGGGTGAACGCTCCCAGGAAATTTCCGGCGTTGTAGACTTGATTAACACGATTGCGGAGCGGACTCATATTCTCGCGCTAAACGCTTCCATGCACGCTGCCTCGGCGGGTGAGGCCGGCCGAGGCTTCGCCGTGGTTGCGGAAGAGGTGCAGCGACTTGCTGAGAACGCACGTCAGGCGACGGGTCAGATTGGTACACTGGTTAACAATATTCAGGTAGAAACCGTTGATACGGTTAATACGATGAATGCAGCCATCACACAGGTTGTCGACGGCTCAAAACTGGCGGAACAGGCTGGTGAGCAGATGAAAATTACCCTGGATACCACCTCCGAGCTTGTAAACTCGGTTCGTGAAATCGCGCTAAACACCCGGGAGCAGGCAAAGCTTTCAGGCGGTTTGCTTATTCGTGCCGGTGACATCCGAAACAGTACAGAGCAGACCAGTAACAGACTGACGGAGCAGGCCCAATATACCGAAAATCTCGTGGAGTATGCGAAGGCTCTGTTAGGTGCTGTACGTGTGTTCAAACTGCCGGCCTGATCGTTAGGGCCGGTCTGTGATGTTTACATCGCAGGCCGGCAGGTCAGCAAGTTCCGCTCTTTATGGGAGAAACAAGAACATGACTTCTGCTCCGACAAATGGACATGCAAATGGACATGAGTCGCCTGTTACCGGAAAAAAGAGACTTGCGACGGCGGCTTCAGAGACGCTGCAATCGCTTGTCTCAATGCTTTCTCGGCGCGATGAAATCCTTGCCGATCAGACTATAGAAAATGCAATCCTCGAGCAGTATATTTGTGGCGTCGAAGATATCATCCGTATGGCGACGGAGTATCAGGAGCATGGGCTTGAGGGCGTAGGCCGGCTTATGCTCCAGCAACTGCGGGGAATGCAGCAGAAAGAGTTTGACCTACGGGATCAGGACCTATCGTTTCTTGAACAGTGGTTGATCCTGCTCGAATTCTACCTCTCAACACCCGATGATCCATCACCTCTGTTCGCCATGGTCGACCATCTGCAAGATCCGCAGTGGGTCAACCCTCTTTCTGCAGAGGAAGGGGAGGCAATGGTTGAGCTTTTGCGGCTCTGGTGGGAGGCGGATGATTCTGCCGGAGTTGGGAAGAGTGCGCCAGTTCACCGGGAAGAGGCCAATCAAACAGAAAGCACTCCAGATATCTCAGATGATACACAGCTTGATAGAGAGAGAGTTTCTGCTGAAGCTGTACAGCACAAACAGTCTCATACATCAGTAGAGGACTCAGTAGCGGGTATGGCGGAGGAGGTGGCCGGCATCTCCTTTGTTGCAGAGCAAATGGAGCTTGCGGGACTGCAGAGAGTTTGTCTGTGGCTAGAGGAGAATATCGAGCAACTTCGTGGCAGTGACGCTGTTGGTGAGGCGGAACTTGAGCTGCTGTCCCGTTTCCCCGCCTTGGCATCGGATTATCTGGCATCGCCGGTGGACATTGCTGCGGCAAAGGCATTAATCGAATATATGCAGGCAGACAAATGGCCTCATCCTATCCGGGGTGATGAAGCGAATAATATGCTTTTTTTACTTCAGGATGGGGATAAAGACCATGCCCCGGCCATGGAAGGCAAAACTCCCACTAAGGAGAACCTCGCAAGCTTCGAGCAGTACCCCCTAGAGCAAAAGCCGGTCGAACAATCTCAAGAAAAAAATCCGCTTGATGAAATAGCTCAGCAAAGTGTGCAGGAGGAACCGCAACCTGAACAAGCGGAAAGTGTCGGCAATGATCCTGTATCAGAGGAAGAGGTACAGCAGATGTCAGAAAAGGCTGACCCTCTTCCGGATGAGCAATTTTCTGCCGAGATTCAGTCAATTGACAGCGAATTTATTACCTTGCTGGTGCAGGAATTTAAGAGCATGCGGGAGGACCTTTCCGAGTTGCTCGATGAGGCCTTGAAGCCTGAGCTCACGCAGGAGGAGAGAAAGAAGGCGCTGGAACACTATGCTGAGATCATTCAGCGAATCGGGGGCGCCTCACAAACGGTTGGACTACTCGCTCTTAAAGAGTATCTCTATGCCCTTGAAAGGCGTATCCGCCGTGCGGCCTCAGTCGGCCTTACCACGTTGCAAAGTGAGCGCTTAATGTTGCTCCCGGGGTCACTTCAGGCCTATCTGGAAGCGTCTGATGATCAAAGTACCTGCGAAGGCTTGATTGATCTGCTGCGGGGTGACACCTGGCCTGATCCGCCCGGGAATAGCTACATCAATGCGCTTGTACGCGGGCTCTCAATGGTGCAACTGGTTGAGGGGGCCTCTGATGCCGAACCGCGCCAGACACAGGCGAATGCGCAAGACGTGGAGTTGGCCTTGCCGGATGATCTGAACCAGGAATTGCTAGATGGTCTGCTGCAGGAGATCCCGGTACATACCAGTGAGTTCTCCGGCGCCATCCAACGGCTCGTCGAGGGTGTAGGTACACTGGAGGATATGGATATCGCCAAGCGTGCTGCGCATACCCTGAAGGGGGCCGCCAACACCGTCGGCGTCAAGGGCATCGCCAACTTGACGCACCACGTTGAAGATATTCTGGTGGCTTTATCCAAACATGGCGTATTGCCTAAGCAGGCGTTGGCGGAAATGCTTTCCAATTCCGGAGACTGCCTGGAGGCAATGGGTGAGGCCGTGATGGGTACAGGCCCCGAACCGGAAGACGCGGTTGAGGTTTTACAGTCCGTTTTGGACTGGGCCAACAGGATTGACCGTGAGGGAATCCCCAGTGACGACACTGAAGGTGAGAGGCTGAAGCCCAAGGCCGAAGATAAAAAGAGTGAGCAGGCTGACTCTAAAGCTGGTACAGAGGTGCAGAGCGATGTAATGGTAAGGGTCTCTGCAAGCCTGATCGATGAGTTGTTACGGCTCATGGGAGAGACCGTTATCTCCACCAGCCAGGTCCGTGAAAGGCTGCGCCGTCTGGTTCAGCAGAACAATAACATGCGGCAACAGAATCAATTCTTTTTACAACTGGCAAACGATTTGGAAGAGTTGGTGGATCTGCGAAGTTCAATCAGTGAGATCGGGGCAAAAGAGAGGGATGATGAGTTCGATCCACTGGAGTTTGAACATTACAGCGAATTGCATACGGTAAGTCGGCGGTTAATCGAGGCTGCCACTGACGCCGGCGAGATGTCGCGTGATTCGGAGTATGAACTCGATGAATTGACCGAACTGATTGAGGTCCAGGAACGACTGCACACGCAAAGCCAGTCCACAGTATTGCAGACACGCATGCTGCCGGTCGGTGCGGTTGCTTCGCGGCTGCAGCGCAGTGTTCGTCAGGCTTCACGATTGCTCGAAAAGCGGGTCAGTCTGGATGTGTTGGGTACGGATACCATGATCGACAGTAATATCCTTAATGAACTGGTCGATCCGTTAATGCACATGCTTCGAAATGCGGTAGACCATGGTATAGAGATGCCGGACCAACGGCAGAAGGCGGGGAAAGCCAAAGATGGGCATATCGAGCTGTTGTTTCTTCGTGAGGGTAACCAGGTCGTCGTGCGCTGCCGTGACGACGGGGCCGGTCTGGACCTTGCTTCGCTCCGCCAAGCAGCGGAGGAGCGGGGTATTGTTACGCAAGGGCAGTCGCTGTCCGAGGATGAGCTATCGCGACTCATTCTCACGCCCGGTTTTTCCACCAAAAGTGAGTCTACGCAGGTTTCAGGGCGCGGTATCGGTATGGACGTGGTTCATAGCAAGGTGCTGCAGCTAAAAGGGAGCCTCAGCCTCAACAGCACAAGCGGAAAAGGCCTGGAGATCGAGATCAGGCTTCCGGCCACGCTGATATCCACCTATGCATTACTGGTTCGCGCGCAAAAACATATTTTCGCCATCTCCAGTTACGGTATTCATGATATCCACTATGTCTCGGCGGACCAGGTTAAACAGTCCGGAGCGGAAACCTTCTTCCGCCTTGGGGAAGAACTTTATCCGCTTAGTGACCTTTGCAATATGCTGAGTCTTCCGCGAAACCGCCGTGCCGATGATAGAGTCGATGGTTTCCCTGTGCTGTTGGTACGCCTTGAAACCGGTGCGATGCACGCGGTGCGCGTACAGGAGATACTCGACAGTACGGAACTGGTGGTGAAGGGCTTGGGACGTTTTGTACCCAAACTCCAGGGGGTGGTGGGTGCAACCATTCTTGGCGACGGTAGCGTTGCGGCGGTAATCGACTTGCCTGAGGTGATGCGTAAACCGGAACAGCTGCTGACCGATAATGCCGTGAGTGAGTACTCTACAGGCGACGCCGATTACGAGCTGCAGTCACCATCGCTTCGTAGCGCACTCGTGGTCGATGACTCACTGTCGGCACGACGCGCGACCGCACAGTTTATGCGGGATGCCGGTTTTGAGGTGCGAACTGCAATTGACGGCCTCGAAGCGGTATCCATTCTGGAAAAATGGCGACCCGATATCCTTTTGGTGGATATGGAAATGCCGCGAATGAACGGGCTTGAGTTGACCTCGCATGTTCGTGCCAGGGAGGGAATGGAGCACCTGCCTGTGATTATGATTACCTCACGTTCCACCGATAAACACCGGCGCCAGGCTGAGGATGTCGGCGTTGATGTCTACATCACCAAACCGTTTGGCGACGGTCAGCTGTTACAGCATGTGACGGAACTGACGGCGGCGTGATTATGCAGGAGCTTAAACCTGACAGCCTGTTAAATACCGATGCATCGAGTTATGCGCTGTTGTTGTTCGGGCAGACACGGTTACTGGTGCCACAGCGCGATATCCGTCTGCTGGATTTGCTTGAGGACGTGGATTTAAGTAGCTCTCCCGAGAACGGCGTAGGATGGTCGGAGTTCAGGCAGCAGCGAATCCCGGTCTACTGCTTATCAACCCGGCTCGAATGGCGCTCAGAGGTTGAACCGGATCGCACGATCTGTGCCTTATTGGAAGCGGATGGCAACTTCTTCGGTCTGCTCTGTAGCGAGGTGTCTATTGTTCAGGCGGAACAAATCGCTTTTTACGAGACACCGGCCGCAATGCGGGTTGCCGATGCACCGTTCAGCCACCTGGCGATAAGTGAAGATGCTTTGGCATGTGTCTCTTCCGCTTCATTGCTGAGCGCCTGTCTTCCGCGAACGGAGGAGCAGGAAAACAAGTATCGATCGGAGGCGCTTTGAAAAAGTCGACGGCGTGGCTGCTGGATTTTGGGGAAGCGAAAAAAGTCGCCGTGGGGGAGCGCGAGTTGCTCCACCTTCTCCCTCAATCCGAACTCTTTGACGTGCCTTTGGCCTCTGCCTATTGTGCCCGGGTCCTGAGCTGGCAGGAGCGGCTGCTCCCGGTATGGGATTTGCGTGTCTGGTTTGGCGATGACCCTGATCACAGACCTGCGTCGTTGGCGGCGGTCATCGGCTACCAGGCTCAAGGGGAGTCGGTGCCGTCATTCGGCGCGCTGTTGCTAGCGGAGCCGCCGCAGCGGATCGAGGTGGGCGATGAGCAGTTCTGTGAGTTGCCTGATGGATTGCCCTGGCCGGTGATCGCCGCTTCCTGTTTTCTTCATGGTGAGCAGGCCGTACCCATAGTCGATTTGGCAGTAATGTTTTCCGCCGCTCACTTGCCGACCGTGTTACCGGAGAAGAGCGACAGGGACTCTGTTTTGCAAACCTAATTGCCGTCTCTGGATTGGGACATGCTGTGCCGATCAAAGCCTGTAGCAGGTAAGAAAAATGCGCGCTTGTCCGAGGGGCTCACCACGTTAACTTCGGGTTTTGTGGGTACCTCACGGTTTGGCTTACTTGCGGGCGCTGAACACGGCGCGCACGGGTGCAGGATAACCTTCTACTGTTTTTGACGGATCGTTCGGGTCAAGGTAGTCGGCGAGCGATTCAAAGTGCATCCAGTCAGTGCGGCGTTGTTCCTCGGTGGTGGTAGGGCTGCTATCGATAAGTTTGATATCGCGCAGCCCGGCATTTTCCAGCCACCGCTCCATCATCCCGACAGAGGGGATGGTGTGAACGTTTTTCATCTTGGCGTAACGTCCTTGTGGATGGAGCGCCTCATCGCCATCCCCGTGAATCACCAGCCCTTCGAGAACCAATGTCCCGCCGGATTTGAGGTGACACAATAACTGCTCAATGTGTTCCATGTGATCCTTGCGATGGTAGATGACCCCCATCGAGAAAATCGTGTCGAAAACCGCGTTTCCTGCAGGTAATTCCTCCAGTTTCAGTGGCAAAACATGCATGGGTTGCTCACCGATAAAGCGGCGCATGGCGGCATACTGCATGACATAGCCGATGGTGGGGTCGATAGCGATCACACGTGTTGCGCCGGCACCGAGCATGCGCCAGCCGTAATAACCGTTGCCGGAGCCAACATCGAGGACCAACTTGTCTTTTAACTCAATTTCTTTCTCCAGCCGGGCCCATTTCCAGTCGGATCGCCATTCCGTGTCCAGGTGTATGCCATAGGGGCAGAAGGGACCCTTTCGCCAGGGGTGGAACGCCATCAGGATCTCGCGCAAGCGTTGGCGTGTCGGCTCGTCAATCTGATCGGCTGAGCCGATCTTCAGGCAGGGGGCGGAGAGATCCAGGCTGTCCGGTGCAAGCACCGGCAGCTGTGACAATGCTGTCAACCAGCGGGGGGTGTCACCGTGGCGGGCGATTTTCGAGTGACTGAGTGCCGGAATGTCTTCCAGCCAGTGTGATAGCGGAGAGTGCTCCAGCCAGGAAAAAAGCCGGCTATAGCCAAAAGGGGTCAAATCAATCATTTCATGAGGGCGGGTGTGCGAAACAGAGTTAAAGGCCTGAAACCAAGGTTCGAACTGTTCAATCCGGACGGGCTCAAACGCTTACGTTGTTGTTCTAATGTCTCGGCAATAAGCACCTTTTCCAGCGACCGGCGCTTTTGGCCTATCTCCAGTGCCGAGTAGTCGTTCGCTTGGTGAAAGCCAAAGTGCATGGATTTTTTGGAGCGTTTTCCACCATCAGCCGTTCGGGCAAGCTGTGCGATGATGTCGCCGGAGAAGTGATCTATGAATGTCATCGGTGTTAACCCTCGATCATGTCATAGAGCAGGGCGATCTCCTCGGGCCAGATTGATTGGTCGATGGTCTCAAGCACCATCGGAATATTATTAAACCGCACATCATTCATGATGTAACGAAAACACTCCAGTCCGATTTTCCCTTTGCCGAGGCTGTGGTGGCGGTCTACCCGCGAACCGAGTTCAGGTTTGGAGTCGTTAAGGTGCATGCCATGCAGATAGTTGAAACCGACCAACTTATCGAATTCGGAGAAGGTAGCCTCACAGTCATCAAAAGTACGCAGGTCATATCCGGCGGCAAAGGTATGGCAGGTATCGAGGCAGATACCGACGCGAGACTTATCCTCAACGCTGTCGATGATTGCCGCAAGATGCTCAAAGCGGTGACCCAGGGTGGTGCCTTGGCCCGCGGTGTTCTCGATCACCGCAATCACGTCCTCGGTTTTGTCCAAAGCTATATTGATGGATTCGGCAACGGTGTTCAAGCTATTCTCCTCGCTGCATTTGTTCAGGTGGGCGCCGGGGTGGAAGTTCAGCCGTTTTAACCCCAGCTGTTCACAGCGTTGCATCTCATCAATAAAGGCGTCACGGGACTTTTTTAGGGCCTCCCTTTCAGGATGGCCGAGATTAATAAGGTAGCTGTCATGAGGTAGTACCTGCTCTGCAGCGATACCTGTCTTCTCAAGATTAGCCTTGAAACGGCAAATATTTTCGTCAGTCAGCGGTTTGGCTTTCCATTGACGTTGGTTTTTGGTGAAAAAGGCGAAGGCACGTGCGCCGATCCTTTCTGCATTGAGTGGGGCGTTTTCAACGCCGCCTGCGGCGCTGACATGGGCTCCTATGTACTTCACTGCTTGTCCTCTACGTAATAGGTTTGCTTCGATAAGATCTGGAAGCGTTATGTTGACATTGTAGTATCGCTCATGTCGTGTTTAAGCGATATTGGGCAGGGTCTTTATGTTGTCGGTAGGGGGAGGCGTTGTCCTGGAATCATTGAACCTTAGCGAGATCATTTATCCGGCTGAAACGCCCTGACTGTCAGTGTCAGGGCGTAAGATATTACCGCACCCACCGTTACTGCTGGATCAATCCGTTGATTATAGGTGTGACATCCTCTTCATTGATAACCAGCTTCTGCGGTGTATAGTGTATGGCAGTGGCGTAATTCTCACCCTCGTCGACCATCAGTTTCTGAGCCAGAAGCCCTTGGACCTGCTGTTGGACAACGACATTCACCTGCCGGTTGAGCTCCTCTTCACTCAGCGTCTTATTCTGCGCCTTGGCGGTGCGCATGATGCTGTTTCTTGCGCTGGTGCTGAAAATACCCATAAGCAGAGGCTTGGGCAGTGAGACCTCAATGTCAAGCTTCATCATATTCATCAGTTCCGCCGGGTTCAGCATAACCTGATCAGCCGGCTCCTCGGTCAGAGCCATATTCATCTTGCTGTGAATGGTGCCCATTGGAGTGTCGACTTTCAGTTGACGGATGGCTAGCTCAGGCTGGCGGCTGAGCAGGCTCTGAAGCTGGGGAAGCATACCGGTTATAAGTACGCCGGGCTCCTGCGGCTGTCGACGAATTATCTGTTTCAAGCCGGTGTTGATTTGACCGAGGCTGGCGGCATCGAGATTACTATAACCCGCGTCATAAATACCGTTTTCGACTGTAAAGCCGTTCACTTCGGCTGAGTCGAAGGTCAATTTGCCGTCCATGTTCACCCGTTGCCGACTGTTCTCGCGCTGTTCACTTGTAAAGGTCAGGTTATTCAGGTGTACGCTTGTGGGGCCGTTTTTAGGTGAATCCAGATCGAGTGTGAATTTATCCACGGAGGTATCTGAGCTACCGAACCACAGTTGGTGGTTGCCGCGGCGAAGCTGGGCGTCGTAGTGGAGGTTGTCTATGAGGAGTTTTCCCTCATTATCCTCAAATCTGAGCAGCGGGGCAGTGATAGAGACGCTGATGTTGTCCGTTTCAGCATCCATACGGCTACTACCCTCCAGGCCTTGCCACTCCAGCCGGACGTTCTTATCCCCTCTTAGTGAACCGCTATAGCTGGGGCTGGTAAAAGTGGACTCTTCACTGCCGTCAAATTTGATAATGGTATGCGCACGCAGCAATGGGGTTTCTTCGAAATAGTTTCCAAGCTCCTCGGTTGCATCGGTCGGCAGCACCAATTCACTGTCGATGGTCATCAATGCGCCTTCACCAAAAGACGGCACTTGGGTAATGTGGTGAACCAACTCGAACTCAAGCGGTTTCCCACCCTCCTTGTTGGAGGCGACTGTGAATTTGGTGCTTGCTTCACTTGTAAACCAGCCCTTATTGAAGTCACCGGCTTGGGCGCTGAGCTGTGGATAGAGCATTTCCTGTTGCAGCCACTCATGGCCCTGCGCGAAGCGGTTCTGTGCTTGTTCTCCGAGGTAGTAGGGCAGAGCTGTGGCTACAGCTACAATAAAAAAGCCACCTACGATTAGAATTTTTTTCATTGGCCTCTCCTGCGGCTTTTTCATGCCGGCATTGAAAATCTATTATGCCTAGGCTGGGGCCGGGTGTCACTGTTATAACGACAGGGCTTCAGCCTTGATTTCATCGCCACAAAACGGCTGATGTGCATCTTTAGGTTCAATGGAATGAAGCTGTTGGAGGGTGGGGGCCGGAAGAAAGGGTAGGGGGACACTAAAGAGCTGATTTAACCGCATTTTTATATGTGTGGGGAATCCACGTTTCGCTGACAACCGTTTTTGCCTCGTAAGCGGGACGAATGCTCGCCAGGCTACGGCTTGGCATCATAAAGATGTATAATTGTCGTTTTTCACCGCTTTTGAGAATCGACCATGTCAACAGATATCCATGCCCAGCGCATCCTGATCCTGGATTTCGGCTCCCAGTACACCCAGCTTATCGCCCGGCGCGTACGTGAGGCCGGGGTCTATTGCGAACTGCACCCCTATGACATGGAAGAGGCCGACATCCGCGCCTTTAATCCCAATGGGGTGATCCTCTCGGGCGGTCCGGAGAGCACCACCGCGGCCGAGGCGCCGAATGCGCCTCAAGTGGTTTTCGAGCTGGGGGTGCCGGTGTTCGGTATCTGCTACGGCATGCAGACCATGGCAGCACAATTGGGCGGGAAGGTTGAGAACGCCGATCATCATGAGTACGGCTATGCCAGGGTGCGGGCCCGCGGCCATACCGATCTGTTAAAGGATATTGAGGATCATGTCAGCCCGGAGGGCTACGGTCTGCTTGATGTGTGGATGAGCCACGGCGATCGGGTGATTGATATGCCGGAGGGATTCAAGCTAATGGCCTCCACTGATTCGGCCCCGGTGGCCGGCATGGCTGACGAGCAGCGCCGTTTCTATGGCGTACAATTCCACCCGGAGGTGACCCACACCGCCCAGGGGCAGCGAATTATTGAGCGCTTCGTACACGAGGTCTGCGGTTGTGAGGCGCTGTGGACACCGGATAATATCATCGACGACGCAATCAAGGCGGTGCGCGAACAGGTTGGTACGGAGGAGGTGATCCTGGGACTTTCAGGCGGTGTGGATTCCTCTGTAGTCGCGGCACTGCTGCACAAGGCGATAGGGGATCAGCTTACCTGCGTTTTCGTCGACAATGGCCTGCTGCGCTACCAGGAGGGGGACCAGGTGATGGCCACCTTCGCCGAGCACATGGGGGTGAAGGTGATCCGTGTCGACGCCGAGCAGCGCTTCCTCGATGCCCTCAAGGGTGTCGACGACCCGGAGCAGAAGCGCAAGATCATCGGCAACATGTTCATCGATATCTTCGATGAGGAGGCAGGCAAGCTGACCTCCGCACGGTGGTTGGCGCAGGGTACTATCTACCCGGATGTTATCGAGTCGGCCGGCGCCAAGACCGGCAAGGCGCACCTGATCAAATCCCATCACAACGTCGGCGGCCTTCCCGAGAACATGAAGCTCAAGCTGGTCGAACCGCTGCGCGAGCTGTTCAAGGACGAGGTGCGCAAGCTGGGCGTGGAGCTGGGGCTGCCGGCCGACATGGTCTATCGCCACCCCTTCCCCGGGCCGGGGCTGGGCGTGCGCATCCTCGGCGAGGTGAAGAAGGAGTATGCCGATATTCTACGTCTGGCCGATCACATCTTCATTGAGGAGTTGCGCAAGAACGATCTTTACGACAAAACCTCTCAGGCTTTTGCCGTTTTCCTTCCGGTAAAGTCCGTCGGGGTTACCGGCGATGGCCGCCGCTATGAATATGTAGTGGCGCTGCGCGCGGTGGAGACCATCGACTTTATGACCGCCCGTTGGGCCCACCTGCCATACGATTTCCTCGACCACGTCTCACGGCGAATCGTGAACGAAATCAACGGCATCTCCCGTGTGGTCTACGACATCACCGG
>JAWOIT010000087.1:0-7140 GCA_046484535.1 Pseudomonadota bacterium
AGAAATTCACTCATAAGCTACTGTGATTTGCGTCACACGACCGCAAGGTTTTGCTTGTTCCAAATGTCACTTCACTACAACCTCAATATGTATAGGGTTACCTGTGTGTAACACGATCTCATTAGAGTTTCGCTACTTCAAAAAAGTACAGTGGGGTGATGACTTATCGATTTATGCAGTCAACCGGTTCGTGAATGCGAAGGGTCATCTCTTTTTTGCAAGCTTCGCAAAAGACAGTGACGGCAACTGGGTCATTATTACCATGTAGACGTTGTGAGACCACTAACATTATGAAATCCAGTTGGTAGGGTTTGCCGAGCCTGCGAGGCGAACCGTCTCTACGCGCGCCAATATTCTGAAAGACCGGGGATGCAAAGATCCGAAACAAGTTTTTGCGGAATAGACGAATGCGCAAATGGATATTGTTAACGGCATTGTCAGGCACCTATTCAATGAGGGAAATCGGAGATTATTTCGGTGCGCATGCCGTAACTGTAGGGCGTGCTGTAAGGAGAGTCGGGTCTGGTGATGATTGATTGTTCGAATGTTGCAACTGCTCCCGTTGTTCCCAAGGAGAAAATATGAAAACACGGATTGCTATAACCCTGGTTTTATTTCTTACCGCTCTTAATGCGGTCGCAGCGGATGTTGCGTGCCTTTCCACCGTCGACGCACGGGCCGTACTGGCCTCCGAGCGTGAAGGCCCCTACTTCTCGCTGTTGCACCCGCGTGAGATGGTCGCCAAGACCGGTCAGCAACCTGCTGCCGGCACTCTCAAAGCGCAGCGCGAGTGGGTGCGCGCTACCTATGCAAAGTCGGTAAGGGATTGTAGTGACGGCGAACGTGAGGCGTTGGAGAGTTATGTCGCTCATATCGAGTCAGAGGCGGCGCAGGCCTATCCGGGACTGTTTAAAATCCCGTGGCGTTTTGTCAAGGTAACCGCTTCGGTCGAGGGCGGTCTGCCCCATACCGTGGGCCGGGCGATTGTGTTGTCGGAGCCCTTTTTTCAGTCACTGGAGGCGAGTGCCTCTCCTGAAAATATGAACCTGAAACTGATGAATATCCTTATTCATGAGCAGGTACATGTACTGCAGCGCGCCGATATGAAACCCTACAAGTCGATATATAGAAAGGAGTTCGGTTTCAGGAAGGCGGCGAACATCACCGGATTTGAGTCATGGCGGGCCTCACACCAAGTGGTCAATCCCGACGGTGTTGACGTGAGCTGGGTGTGGCCGGTGCCCGATTCAAATCGGGTGATCTGGCCGCTGATTGTTTTGATGGGTGAGAACAATACACCCCGCATGCCCGATGACTTTGGCATGATCGGCATTGAGCTTGCGGAGGGGGAAAACGGTTTCGAGGTGGTCGCAGGTGAGAGCGGCGAGCCCCGTTACCGATCGCTACGTGAGGAGAGTGATTATATGGCGAAGTTCCGCGGCATCTCCTCCCTGTACCACCCCAATGAGATCGCGGCCAATTATATTGCGGACATGGTGGTGTGGGACTGCCTGCTTGATAAAAGCGAGGGGCCGCAACAAAAGGTAGCTGCCATTGAGGCTTACTATCGGCAGGTACGTCCGTGGGTTGAACAGTTGCTCGGCAACTGACTAAACGTTCCGCAATGATGTCTTTATTCCCCTCATCCTAACCTTCTCCCTGAGGGAGAAGGGACGGGGTGGTGACAGTTCAATATCGCTATTAAGGATAATTGGTGAGTGGGGCTGGTCGGCACTTGCCTATATATTCACTTCTATTTGCGGAATAGCCAGAGCAGGAAGGAGATCAGCAGGCTAATCAGCACCATGGTGGTGATGGGAAAATAGAACTTGAAGCCCGGCCTATCGATGATGATGTCGCCGGGCAGGCGCCCAAGCGGCAGTTTGCTCAGCCACGGCCAGAGCAGGCCGATGATGACGATGCTGATGCCAATGATAATCAGGGTGCGTTGCATGGGCTGATTATAGGATTTGTGTAGTGGAGGTCACGTAGGGGACGTCCGCTCCTACAAGCCGATATCGGCAAGCAGGGAGTGACGACCTACTTTTTGATATCTTCCGGCAGGCAGGGGCGGATGCGTTTTAGCATGGCATCGAAGATCTTAAGGTTGCCGGCGATGATGTTGCCGCTTTCAAGGTAGTCTTCGCCACCGGCAAAATCGCCCACCTTGCCGCCCGCCTCCTGGATCAGCAGGGCGCCGGCGGCCATGTCCCACGGCTTGAGGGAGAATTCCCAGAAACCGTCGAGACGGCCGGCGGCCACATAGGCCAGGTCCAGCGCGGCGGAGCCGGGGCGGCGGATCCCGGCGGTATCGCCGAACATCGCCTTGAAGGTTTCCAGGAAGGGCTCGAGCAGTTCCTGTCTTTTGAACGGGAAGCCGGTGCCGAGCAGGGCCCCTTCCAGGGTCTTGCGGTTGGTGACGCGGATGCGGCGGCCGTTTAACTGGGCGCCGCCGCCGCGGCTGGCGGTGTAGAGGTCCTGGCTGATGGGGTCGTAGATCACCGCCTGGTCGAGCCGGCCGCGATAGCGAAGGGCGATGGAGACGGCAAACTGCGGGAAACCGTGGAGGAAATTGGTGGTGCCGTCTAGCGGGTCGATGATCCACTCGTAGTCGCTGTTGCCATTGTCGGACTGGCCGCTCTCTTCGGCGAGGATGGTGTGATCCGGATAGGCCTTGCGCAGGGTGTTGATGATCTCCTGCTCGGCCAGGCGGTCGACGTCGCTGACAAAGTCGTTGCGCGACTTGGTGTCGACGCTGAGGCTGTCCACATGGGGGAAGGAGCGGGCGATAATGTTTCCTGCCTGGCGCGCGGCGCGCACGGCAATATTCAGCATGGGATGCATGGGGACAGCCTCCGGATTGTTAAACAGCGCTAGGGGTCATACCCTATGCGCCATATTCTAAACAAGATGGCGGATAAAATCAGCATTAATGAACGCTAATAAAGAAATTGTCGGGCGCTTTCCCCGCATTCGTATCGTAATGGTGGAAACCTCTCACCCGGGCAATATCGGCGCGGCGGCGCGGGCGATGAAGAATATGGAGCTGGAGAGGCTCTATCTGGTCAACCCGGTGCTCTTTCCCCACCGGGAGGCGGTTTCGCGCTCCTCCGGCGCCGAGGATCTGCTGGAGCGGGCGGTGATTTGCGACAGCCTGCCCCGGGCGTTGGAGGGCTGCTCGCTCGTGTTCGGCGCCAGTGCACGCAGCCTGCGGGCCATCCCCTGGCCGCAGGTGGATGCCCGCGGCTGCGCCCGGCTTGCGGCGGAGAAGGGGGAGGGGGGTGAGGTCGCCGTTCTCTTCGGTCGGGAGGATTCGGGCTTGACCAACGAGGAGCTGGAGCTGTGCAACTACCTGGTGCACATTCCCACCAACCCGGACTACAGCTCTTTGAATGTGGCCGCGGCGATCCAGGTGGTGGCCTACGAGCTCTATATGGCGCGTATTGGTGAATGGCAAGGGACCCCGTCTAACAAGGCGGATGAACCGGCCTCGGCCAATGAGGTGGAGGGGCTTTTCAACCATCTGGAGCAGACCCTGGTGGCCATCGACTTTCTCGACCCGGACAACCCGCGTCAGCTGATGCGGCGCCTTCGCCGGCTGTTCAACCGCGCCGAGCTGGAGAAGGTGGAGGTGAATATCCTGCGCGGGATCCTCAGCAGCGTTGATAAATTATTGAAATGAAAACCTCACCGCAAAGGCGCGTAGGATTTTCATAGCCGAAGAGTATTGCACCACCCCCCCCAAGGATAAAGGCTCTGTAGCGAAAAGATTTTCTACACCGTAAAATTCTGTAGCTTGGCAATTAGGGTATTGCGATCGCTATGGAGTCGTCTTGTCTTCGCGTCCTCTGCGCCTTTGCGGTGAAAAATCAAATCCTCTCACAAACTCGCATTGGCGATTGTGCTGTGCAAGAATATAGCCCTCCATTCTTATCAGGAATTAGCCGCGAACTACTATGTTTGAACGACTGCGCGAGGATATCGACTGCATCTTTCAGCGTGACCCGGCGGCCCGCACCAGCTTCGAGGTGCTGACTGCTTATCCGGGGCTGCATGCGGTGCTGTTTCACCGCCTGGCCCATCGTCTCTGGACGGCCGGCTGGAAGTGGCCGGCTCGAATGATCTCAGGCCTTTCCCGCTGGTTCACCGGTATCGAGATCCATCCCGGAGCGACCATCGGCAGGCGCTTTTTCATCGACCACGGAATGGGGGTGGTGATCGGCGAGACCGCCATCATCGGTGATGACTGCACCATCTATCACGGGGTGACCCTGGGCGGGACCAGCTGGCGGAAGGGCAAGCGCCACCCCACGCTGGAGAATAATGTGGTGGTGGGGGCCGGGGCCAAGGTACTCGGGCCGATCACCATTGGCAGCGGGGCGCGTATCGGCTCCAATGCGGTGGTGGTGAAAAGCATACCCACCGCGACCACGGTCGTCGGGGTGCCGGGACGCATCGTCAAGCGTGCCGAGACCGATGAGGAGGCGGCCAAGCGCAAGGCGATCGCCGAGAAGATGGGCTTCGACGCCTATGGCACCACCTCCGACATGCCCGACCCGGTGGCGCATGCCATCAACTGCATGCTCGACCACATCCATGCAATGGATGGAAAGATGGAGGAGATGTGCAGCGCCATCAAGAGTGTAGGGGCGGAGTTGGGGGATGTTCAGCTGCCGCAACTGGGCCCATGCGAGATCCGCTCCGGCGAGGAGGACGACCTGAGTAATGAGAAACTGGAGACGGGCGAGAAAGAGGAAAAATAGTTGACTAAAACGCTTGGTATTGCTAATTTAGCCACCATGTAATGTCACATAACTCTACTGGTTATTTAGGGAGAAGGCAATGAGACTGACCACAAAAGGCCGTTACGCCGTAACCGCGATGCTCGACTTGGCGATCCATTATAAGGATGGCCCGATTACGCTGGCGGATATTTCAAAGCGTCAGGGGATTTCCCTGTCCTATCTGGAGCAGCTTTTCTCCCGTCTGCGCAAGAACGGGCTGGTGGACAGCGCCCGTGGTCCCGGTGGCGGTTATCGCCTGAGCCGGGTGGCCTCCGAGATTTGCGTGGCCGACGTGATCACCGCGGTGGATGAGAAGGTCGACGCGATGCGCTGCGAGGGCAAGGGTAATTGCCAGGATAACGGCCAGTGTCTGACCCATGAGCTGTGGTGCGATCTGAGTGATCAGATCTACGGCTTCCTCAAGAGTATCGATCTGGGACAGCTGGTCGAACGTCAGGGTGTCAGGGATGTGGCGGCGCGTCAGGAACGTGTCACCAGCGCCTCTTCAGAGAGCGACGCGGAAACCACCGCTTCGGCCTGAATACGTTACACACTCATGGTCTATCTGGACCATAACGCCACAACCCCCATGGATGAGCGGGTGCTGGAGGCGATGCTGCCATACATGCGCGGCAACTGCGGCAATCCCTCCAGCCTCTATGCCATGGGCCGCGAGGCGAGAAGAGCGCTGGATAACGCCCGTGAGCAGGTGGCGGCACTGGTCTCCGCCCATCCCAGTCAGGTCTTTTTTACCAGTGGCGGCACCGAAGCGAACAATACGGCGCTGAAAGGTGTGGCCCTACGCGCTCCCCAAGGACGAATTGTAATCAGTGCCATCGAGCATGCGTCGGTGCAGTCTCCGGCTGCCGCCCTGGAGCGGCTCGGCTGGGTGATTGATAGCGCGGCCGTGAGCGAAGCCGGAGTCTGCACCACAGAGACTCTGACGCAGAGCCTGCAGCCGGACACCCGCCTGGCCAGTGTCATGTGGGCCAACAATGAAACCGGTGCGGTGCAGCCGGTTGACGAGTTGGCGCAGCTCTGCCGGGATCACGGCGTGCTGCTGCATACCGATGCGGTCCAGGCGGCGGGCAAGCTGGAAGTGGATTTCCCCGCCAGCGGTGCGCATTTGATGAGCCTTTCGGCGCACAAGCTGTATGGCCCGAAGGGTGTCGGGGCCTTGATCCAGGACAAGGCGGTCGACATGGAGCCGCTGTTACATGGCGGGGGCCAGGAAAAAGGCCGGCGCGGCGGTACCGAGAATGTGGCGGCTATCGTCGGTTTCGGTAAGGCGGCTGAGCTTGCCGCCATTGAATTGGCTGAGCGTCGCCGCCATCTACTGAAGCTGAGGACAGCCTTTGAAGAGCGTCTGTCACAGGCGCTGCCCGAGGCGGTGATTTTCTCCCGAGAGGCGGAGCGCCTGCCCAACACGGTATTTATGGCCGTGCCGGGGGTGGAGGGACAAACCCTGATCATGGCACTCGACCGGCATGGTCTGGCCATCGCCGGCGGCTCGGCTTGCGGCAGTGACAGCACTGAGCCCAGCAAGGTGCTCAAGGCGATGAATGTGGAGAGCGGCGTGGCCCGGGGCGCCATCCGCATCAGCTTCGGCAAGGACAATACAGAACAGGATATCGACGCCGTCATCGGTGCTCTGGTGTCCCAGGTGAAACAGCTGCAGAGCCTGGCCGCGACAACGGCATGGTGATGCATCAACCCAAGTTTATGATTGGAGCGTGAGCAGCATGAAAAAACCGATCTATCTCGACTATTCGGCAACCACCCCGGTCGACCCGCGCGTGGCCAAAACCATGTGCAGTTACCTGACCATGGAAGACGGCCTGTTCGGTAATGCCGCCTCCCGCTCACACCAGTACGGTTGGGATGCCGAGGAGGCGGTTGAGACAGCGCGCAAGAATGTGGCGGACCTTATCGGCGCGAATTCCAAGGAGATCGTCTGGACCTCCGGCGCCACCGAATCCGATAACCTGGCGATCAAGGGTGTGGCCCAGTTCTACGCCAAGAAGGGCAAACACATTATCACCAGCAAGACCGAGCACAAGGCGGTGCTGGATACCTGCCGCCACCTGGAGCGTGATGGTTTCGAGGTGACCTATCTCGATCCGGAAGAGAACGGCCTTATCGACCCGGGCAAGCTGGAGGCGGCGATGCGTGATGACACCATCCTCGTCTCCATCATGCACGTGAACAACGAGATCGGCGTGATTCAGGATGTGAAGGCCATCGGCGAGCTGTGCCGCAGCAAGAAGATCCTGTTCCACACCGACGCCGCCCAGAGCGCCGGCAAGGTGCCGATCGATGTGGAGGAGATGAAGATCGACCTGCTTTCCCTCTCCGC
>JAWOIT010000148.1:0-32427 GCA_046484535.1 Pseudomonadota bacterium
AGCGAGGGGTCGAATCCACCCATTGCCAACCCCGTTCAGCCAGGTAGGGTTTGCCGAGCATGCGAGGCGAACCAGTTGCTTCGCTCCCAACGGCATACACTTTTGCAGAAACAGGGTGCGCCTGACGGCGGCACCCTACTGCACGTCGTGGAGCCGCCCATCCCGCCACTGTGACCATAACCCAAGAGCCCTGTCCTTCCCGGGTTTTTCGTCTGCGGCACCACCTGAACCGGCTTGAGTTCGCAATCACATTCGGAGTTGCATCATTGGTGCCATGCGAGCTATCATATCTACCGATTTGTATATATAGTTTGCTAGATATAGAGCGTTATCGATATGGAAGCCACTTCACTGTTTAAGGCCCTCTCCGACCAGACGCGCCTACGCTGTCTGGCTCTCCTCTCGGCACACGACGAGTTGTGTGTCTGTGAGCTGACCCATGCCCTCGCCCTCCCCCAGCCAAAGGTTTCCCATCACCTTGGAACCTTGCGTAAAGCCGGACTGGTCAGCGATCGCAAAGTGGGGTTGTGGATCTATTACCGAATCAACGGGGCATTACCTCCGTGGTGCCAGGATGTGATTCACTCGGCTGTCAGCGGTGTGCAGAGCGAAGAGCCCTATGCCAGTGATAACCGGGCACTTGCCGAAATGCCCAACCGCCCCGGCGGCATTTGCAGCGCCTGATTTACCTATCGACGCCGACACACGGTTATGTTTCCTGTCATAAACATCTTCAATAACTCCATGGGGTGGTATGAGGCCGCCCCGCCAACCAATAAGTGAGAAAAGAGACGTGAAAAGAAGCCTCCCCCCCTTTATCTTCCTGTTGTTACTCACACTCCTTTCATGCGCCGATAGTGACACGCTAAGCGCGGAAAAGGTCGTCGACAATGTCTATGCCATCATCGGCCCACTCGGCCAACGCAGCCCGGAGAATGACGGTTTGAACAACAACCTGGGCTTTATCGTCACACCGGATGGCGTCATCCTCATCGACTCCGGCGCCTCCTATCTGGGCGCCGAACGTGTGGCCCGGGCGATAGCGAAGACCACAACGCAACCTGTCCGTTGGGTGATCAATACCGGCGGCCAGGATCACCGCTGGCTCGGCAACGACTACTTCGCCAAACAGGGGGCGGAGATTATTGCCATGAAGCGTACCGCCGAAACACAGGCCGAGTATGCCGCGCAGCAGATGGACTCACTCAAAAGCTTTCTCGGTGAGCGCCTGGCAGGGACAAAGCCACTACCCGCCACCCGGCAGTTGGAGGGAGATAGTGCAACCATCACGCTTGGCGGCTTCGAGCTTTCTATCCATTACACCGACGCCCACTATCCCGGCGATTCCATGGTCTGGCTGCCGCAACAGAGCGTTGTCTTTACCGGCGACCTTGTCTATGTCGACCGTATTTTTACCGTACTGCCCTGGTCGAGTGTGAAAAACGGTCAAAAGGCCTATGCAGCTATGGAGGCGCTCAATCCCAAATTCATCGTGCCCGGTCACGGCTCGGTTTCTGATCTGGACAAAGCCCGTCGTGACTGTGGTGACTACTACGACTTTCTCAATAACACCATCGGTCCGGCTGCCGAAGAGATGGTGCCTATGGATACAGTTATGGAAGAGTACGATTCGATGCCTGCCTTCGAGCACCTGGAGCACTTCTCCGATCTGCACCGCACCAATATGAACCGTACCTACCTTGAATACGAGTCGTTTTAAGTTTGAAGGTTATACGGCCGGGAAGAGCGGAGCGATATGTTTGATGCGTTAGCGAACCTTGTTGTTTATCGTCTGTTAGGGCTCGAACCCGCATCAGGCACTGCAGCGGCACTCCATTTCTTTGTGATGGATATCAGCAAGATATTCGTGATGCTGGTAATCATCATTTATGTAATGGGCCTGTTGCGCGCATTGTTATCACCCGAGCGTGTGCGTGAATATGTGCGGGGCAAACCAAAATGGCTGGCACGCATACTGGCGATTATGCTGGGTGCAGTAACCCCTTTTTGCTCCTGCTCATCGGTACCGCTCTTTATCGGCTTTGTTGAAGCGGGCATTCCGCTAGGGGTGACCTTCTCCTTTCTCATCGCCTCACCCATGATCAACGAGGTCGCCGCTGTATTGCTGGTTGGCATATTGGGTTGGGAGCTGGCCGCCCTTTATGTCGCGGCGGGCCTGGTAGTGGCCTATGTCGGCGGTGTCGTGATGGAACGCTTCAAACCCGAGCGATGGGTCGAGGGGTACGTGTGGAAGATCCAAATGGGGCAGGCCGGTTTACCTGAGCCCGACACCTCACTCGCCGGGCGACACCGCTACGCTTGGGGCGAGGTACGGGAAATCGTCGGTCGCATCTGGAAATGGGTCTTCGCCGGCATTGCCGTTGGTGCGCTTTTCCACGGCTATGTACCCGAGGCATGGGTATCACAGCACCTGGCGGGTGAAGACTGGTATTCGGTACCGGCTGCCGTACTGCTGGGAATCCCCCTCTACTCCAATGCCACCGGCGTGATCCCCGTTGCCGAAGCGATGTTGGGCAAGGGCGTTGCAATCGGAACAACCCTGGCCTTGATGATGAGTATCGCCGCACTGTCACTCCCGGAGATGTTGATCCTGCGCAAGGTCATTCGCTGGCCCGCCCTGGCACTTTATGCATCAGTGCTCGCCATCTCCTTCACTCTGGTGGGATGGGGATTTAATTTCCTATAACGGTCGAGATGTCATCATACTGAAACAATAATCGCTTTTATTAATATTTAAGTACTTTCCCGCTGCAATCGTTATAGAGCAGTAGGGTGAAAACGGAGTAATCAAATGAAGAAAGTTCAAGTGCTGGGCAGTGGCTGCAAGAACTGCGAAACCACGGCGAAGCTGATACAGATCGCCGCCGATGAGGCAGGCATCGAAATTGAACTGGAAAAAGTCACCGATATTGCCGAAATCATGAGCCAGGGCATCATGTCGACACCGGGCGTGATCATCGATGGCAAGGTGGTCCATGCCGGAGGCCTGCCGGGCCCTGAGCAAATTCGCCAATGGCTGGCCGAATAAGCGTTTATAGGAGAAAACGAAGTGAGCGTACGTGTTGGCATTAACGGTTTCGGCAGAATGGGCCGCCTGGGCCTTCGGGCCGGTTGGGACTTTGAGGAATACGATGTGGTCCGGATCAATGAGATCGCGACGGATGCCGCCGGTTCCGCACACCTGTTAAAGTTCGACTCGGTACACGGCACCTGGGATCGTGAAACATCTGCCGGCGATGACATGATGAAGGTTGATGGCAAAGCAATTGCCTACACCTCGAATAGCGGCATCAATGACACTGACTGGTCAGACTGTGACATCGTTATCGAGGCTACCGGCAAGCACCATAAAAAACCGGAAACCCTGCAGGCCTATTTCGACCAGGGGGTAAAAAAGGTCATTGTCGCCGCCCCCACGGAAGGCGCACTGAATATTGTCTACGGCATCAACGACGATCAGTACGATCCGTCGGCTCATGACCTGCTCACCGCCGCCTCCTGCACGACCAACTGCCTCGCGCCGATAGTGAAGGTGATGCACGAGAAGGTAGGCATCGTGCATGGTTGCATGACCACCATTCACGACATCACTAACACCCAGACTATCATCGACAAGGGCCATAAGGACCTGCGGCGTGCGCGTGCCTGCGGCAGCTCACTGATTCCAACTACCACCGGCTCAGCCAAGGCCATCACCAAGATATTCCCCGAACTACATGGCAAGTTAAACGGCCATGCGGTACGGGTTCCTTTGACTAATGCCTCTTTGACCGACTTTGTCTTCGAAGCTGCAAGAGAAGTGACCGCCGAAGAGATAAATGCTTACTTCAAGGAAGCCGCCAAGGGCGAGCTGAATGGCATTCTCGGTTATGAGGAACGCCCGCTGGTATCGGTGGACTATGTCAACGACCCACGCTCCTCTATCGTCGACGCCCAATCAACCATGGTCATTAACGGCACACAGGTGAAAATCTATGCCTGGTACGACAATGAGTGGGGCTATGTAAACCGCATGATGGAATTGGCACGCAAGGTGGCGTTGTCTCTTTGAACACTTCTTTAACGCAAAGGCGCAAAGACGCGAAGGACGCAAAGGTTTTCAGGACGAGCCAATCGCTGCACTTTGTTAAGGCAGTGTACTGAAAATCTTTCAAAAAGATCACCCTCGTATGATGCGGATGCTTGTGTGATGTGAGAACCGGACAATCATCATGTAACGAAGAGGGTACACATGCGACATTTTCCTTGGCGCCCTTCGCGTCTTTGCGCCTTCGCCTACAAGGATGTAGGCGAGGAGCGTGAACAGGGAACGGAAGCTTTGCGTTGAGATCTTTTTAATGAACACAAACCTGAAAAATTATCTGGTGGTTACCGCCGGCTATTGGTCGTTCACCATCACCGACGGCGCCATCCGCATGCTGGTGGTGCTCTATTTCCACCAGCTTGGTTACTCCCCCTTCGAGGTGGCGATGCTATTTCTCTTCTACGAGTTCTTCGGCATCGTCACCAACCTGGTCGGTGGGTGGCTGGGAGCACGCATCGGCCTCAACCTAACCATGAACATAGGCATGGCCATGCAGGTGATCGCACTGATGATGCTGACCGTCCCGGACAGCTGGCTCTCGGTCGCCTATGTGATGGCGGCACAGGCGCTCTCTGGCATCGCCAAGGATCTCAATAAAATGTCAGCCAAGGCATCGGTAAAGGCCGTTGCCACAGAGGTTTCAGGTTCCTCCCTCTTCAAATGGGTGGCCGTACTGACAGGTTCGAAAAACGCCCTTAAGGGCGCCGGCTTCTTTGCCGGGGCCGCGCTGATGGAATGGGTTGGGTTTCGCGGCGCCCTGACAACCCTGGCGGGACTCCTGGCCGTGGTGCTGGTTATCACCGCTGTGTTGCTGCCCTCGGGTGTCGGCAAGATGAAAGCCAAGCCGAAGTTCGCCCAGGTATTTTCTAATGTTCCGGCGATTAACTGGCTCTCGGCGGCACGCTTCTTTCTCTTTGGGTCACGCGATGTCTGGTTTGTTGTGGCGCTGCCCGTGTTCCTTTATGAGGCACTGGAGTGGTCATTCTCACAGGTAGGGGCCTTTATGGCACTGTGGGTCATCGGTTACGGTCTGGTGCAGGCCTCCGCCCCCAGATTATTACGTCATAGTCGGCATGGCCATGGCCCGAGCGGAAGGAGTGCCAGGATATGGGCCTTCATATTGGCACTATTTCCAGCCGGGATTGCCCTGACCTTACAACTGGGGTGGCCGGCTGAAGAGGTATTAATACTCGGCCTTGTCCTGTTCGGAATAGTTTTCGCCATCAACTCGGCGATCCACTCTTTTCTTATCCTTGCCTACTCAGACCACGACCGTGTAGCGATGAATGTAGGTTTCTATTACATGGCAAATGCCGGTGGTAGACTGACCGGCACAGTGCTTTCCGGCTGGGTCTATCAAACCTTCGGGCTCAGCGGATGCCTATGGCTATCCGCAGGCTTTGTAGCAATTACTGCGTTGCTCTCTTTTGGCCTACCGACACCCTCACCATCAGCTGAAAATCAGATATCTAGCTAAAGACACCCCTCACCATAATCGAAGCCGGCATTGGCACTCCACTTCAACACTGACTAACTCACGACCTGCTTTACCTCTACACCTCTCACAAGGCCTGTAAGGTTATGCATTAACTACGTAATTTATTCTCTCAATATTATTGTAACCTGCGCTACATAACCACGTCATAAATAGATGCTACTTTCATGAAGAACATCTAGTAATAGGAGTTATTTCGTGGATTTTTTTAACTGGAACAACACGATGGAAACAGGCATCCAGATCATCGACGTCGATCACCAAGAAATTGCGATGCACATCAATCATTCCTACAAGGCGGCTTTGCTCAAGCTGCGCACTGAAGAGGAGGCTGTGATGAGCCTGCTTGTTGAAAGCATCACCACTCACCTTAACATGGAAGAAGAACTGCTGGAGGCTGCCGGCTTTCCCGAAGTTATATCACACAAACGCTCACATGCTGAATTCCGCCAGCGCCTGGCGCACTCCTATGCTGCCTTTCTTGAGGGTGACAATATATCTCTGGCACTCATCGTTGACCTTCGAAGATGGCTCACTACCCATATACGCGATGAAAACAGCAGATTTGCTCCTTTCCTGTTGCGGCAGCTCGCCCCTGCGGCAAAGGAAGGAGAGAGCACACTTTCATATAGCCCTCTTCAAAATTTCCGGGGAGCAGCCTGAGTGTATACGGTCTTCCTCACCCGTTCATTTTCAATTGTATCAAAACAAACGCCACCGGAAGGTGGCGCCTTTGATCGGTAATTTAAGTATCTTAGCTTTGACTATGCATCGACTTAAATGCACTGATCTGGGCTTCGGGATGTTCTTTCTTGTTATCCTTGTTAAGAACGATGACCACCGTTTCGCCCTTAGGGCCTTCGCCGATCATTGTGTAACGGTAAGGGGCCTCGCCGACCTGCTTGAACGACTGTAAATCCTCCCAATTATCGAAGACATAGATCCGACCTTCATAGTGGACCTCACCATAAAAGGGTTCCCCACCAGCCAGCTTGCCGTCATACATGTCAATTGAAGCAATACCGGAGCTCTTCTTCTTGTCTTCACTGGTAAGCCCGAAGACAATGGTCTCACCATTAGGTCCGGCTGCAATACGCACTTTGCGGTATGAAGTCTCCCCTATTTCCAGGAACGACTTGTAGGTTATTGCATCGTCAAATACGTAAAGGCGACCCTCATGTTCAACCTCATAATAGTCATCATTGTTGATATTCTGAACTACTTCTTTCCTGTCATTTTGTTGTGCACACCCCTGCAAAGCCAGCAAGGTACACCCCATGGCGATCGTAGACAGTTTAACTAGCGGACTAATCATTTTCTTCTCCTATCCTCACGATTTATTAACTCCAGTGTCAAGTATAGTAGGGGGATATAATTACAGAGGGATGACATCCTCATGACAAAATACTTACATATTTGCAGGTCGCTCCATCGCAGACTGTCAAACAACAGCAGCCCTGGATTGATGGCTCATTAAAAAATCGCTGATTTCAACATACAATTATCCAAATGCTTGCGCTTAACTGAATCTCGACAAATAAGGCGAGACATATGGCCAAAACATCTCTCAAGTGCATACTTGATAAACCTCAGAATAGAGCATACATACACCCCCAACGAATAATTGCTTACCATGTTAATACATAGGTTTGCTGCTCAATGGATTACCCTATCTTTCACCCCCCTTTCGATCATTTTGAATTATATAACGCCCATAAAATAGGTAGCCTTTTGAACAATGGAGGCTACAGTGAAACCCCTTACCTATATCAACGCCAGTGTACGAGGAAATTATTGTCATAAATATTTCACCCACTTTTCATAATTCTTTATACAAGAGGCTATATAATCACTGCAGCTAACTGACAACACCGGAGAAATATCCTGTGACAAAGAAAATTAAGGAAAAAGACGTCATTACTTTACTGAGGGCTGTAAGTACAGAAAACGATGGCAAAAAGGGGGGCACAGACATGAGTAATAAATTAAAGAAAAAGGAGGTTCTGGCTCAGCTGCGTGCAGCGAAATCTGCGCACATAAAATGGCGTTCGTATGCTCAGGCTCTCGTTAGCGGTTTGCCACTTGACGAGAGCAAGGTACCGGTCATCCATACTGACTGTGCTTTCGGGAGATGGTATTATGGCCCGGGGCAAGCATTGGCATCACTCGACAGCTATCGCTCCATAGAAGAACCACATGAGATATTGCATGACATATACATGAAGATCGTAAAAAAGCTGTTCCACGAAGAAAATACTGGATTGTTAAAGAAATTATTGGGCAGCAGCAAACGGGCTGATGCGATACGTGCATCGGAGATTTCTGAGCTAATGGAACACCTGGTCGCGGTTTCCAGAACACTACTCGAAACCATCGAGATGGTGGAAAAAGAGGTGCTTCATATGGAGGGGGATGAAGTATCTTCTCTTATATAAGTAGATCGAGATGGCATTTTGGTACTCAGCCGAACTTTTTCCACTGCGTCTGTAAAAGAGAGCATGTTTTCATGCTTTTAATCATGCTGCGATACTGCGCTGTTGGTGGCACTTCAAGATAGTTAAAAAACAACTCTATATAAATCTAAATGCATCAGGCTTAAAGTATTCTAAATGATTTTTTTGTTGACACCCAGAGCTTACACGCAGCTTGCAGGGGCTAATATGCCCCATCGGTAATACCGCGGTAAGTTTCTTGTTTCTAATCCCCACCACCCGACTTATGCAAAATAGTTTCCATATAAATTCTCACCAGGCGCTTTGACGCCTCCGCTGCCGACCAGTTGTTAACATACTCCTTACCCTCATCACTCAGCCTCTTTGCTAGTACCTCATCGCGCAAGATGCGCACCACCTTCTCTGAAAATCCCCCTACAGACTCATCGGAGACTAGCGCACCAAGACCGGGTGCAAGGATGTCACAGGTGCCCATTTTCGCCGTAGAGACCACGGGCACACCCAAGGCCATCGCTTCCAGCAAGACCAAACCTTGAGTTTCTGTTCGTGATGCGAATACAAAAACATCACCGGAGCAGTAGCAGTCGAGCAGTTCATGTTGTAAGTCCAAGTTACCAACCCAGTGAATATTATCATCCAGCTTAAGTTCCCCTACCTCATGGCGAAGATACCCCTCGGCCGGACCTTCACCGGCAATGGTAAAGAGTATCTCGGGTATAGTATGCTTGATGTTTGCAACAACCCTTAGCAGGAAGTCGATATTCTTCTCATGTACGATACGCCCGACAAAGATCAGGTTGGGGCGTGACGGAGCTATTCCCCTTTGATGTTTGAAATCGGCGCCATCACCACCATGGGCAAATCTAGTCAGGTCAATGCCGGTAGGGTTGATGTGTCGTTTTCCCGACACACCATAACTATCCAGCACCGCATCAAAAGCCTTTGTTGGAACCACCACGGCATCAACCTGACTACACTGCCGGCGCGAGTAGTGGCGCACTGACCAACGCAGCAGTGAACGTGGCAAAAAACGAATATAGTAATACAGATACTCTTCGAAATAGGTGTGGTAGGTCAATACGGTAGGCACCCCCAATCTGCGTGCCAGCCGGATCCCTGCATAGTGGGCGATAAAAGGAGTCTGTATGTGGATCAGGTCTGGTGCCAACTCATGCAACCGTTCCATTAGCGCCATTACTTTACCAAAGCGCATCATCCTGTCTTCCGGGTCAACATAGACGATCCGAGAAGGTACTCGCATAATCCCATGCTCATCATCTGTCGGTTCACCGTAGTCCGGCGCGATCAGAAATACCTCATGCCCCTGCGCCTCAAGCTCACGCCGGAAGGTACGTATCGAAGTGGAGACGCCATTAACCCGTGGAAAGTAGACATCGGTAATCATCACAATGCGCATTGAAAAAACCCTAAGACTGACAGACAATCTGTACTATTAAGGTAAGCTAAGACATGTGTATTACAGGAAGATGACGGCACGTACCATCTCACTTCCATAGCCCGCACACATTATGTTCACAACGCTGCCAATGGCGTCATACGGCATCAAATAACAGGAAATAAAGTGACCCCCTGACACCAGAAATGTTTCCCTGTCACAGCGAATTTACCTTACCCCACCACCATTAATAACCACGACTTAGTTCGAACAGAAAAGTAAAAACACACGCAAGCGACATTCTGGCAGCAAACACCTGCCATCTCACATAGTTGCTCACATCAATTATTCATCCTATCGCAACACATTTGTCACATGATGTGGCTATAAATACTTAACAAGGCCAGTTATTTAAAGTGATACCAATGGGTAAGTCATTAAGCATCAGCATTGTCACTGAAACATTTCCACCCGACATTAACGGCGTCGCAATGACACTCTCCCAGCTGCTACGTCAGATGACAGCTCGAGGCCATCATGTTCAACTCATCCGCCCAAAGCAGAGCAATGAACAAAACGTCCCACCTCTCGCCTCCGAGACAGTCCTTGTAAAAGGTCTTTCCATTCCCGGGTATCGGGAGCTGATGTTCGGCTTACCGGCTGGACGTGCTTTGTGCACTTTGTGGAAAAAACGCCGTCCTGACATCATCTACGTCGCCACCGAGGGACCGTTGGGATGGTCAGCGGCAAAGGCTGCAGAGAAACTGGGGATACCTGTCGTAAGCGGTTTCCATACCCAGTTTCATCAATACACCCGATACTACCGGGCAGGATGGTTACAGCCACTAGTCTACCGTTACCTTACTTCACTCCACAAAAAAACTGCCTGCACCTTGGTACCCACCGAAGCATTGCGACAGCAGATGAATGGCGACATTCAGCTCATAGAGGTACTTGGACGCGGTATTGATACAGAGTTGTTCACTCCCTCCAGGCGCTGCGAAACGCTACGCCGTGAGTGGGGTGTTGCCCCCACTGATAAGGTATTCCTCTACGTCGGCAGGCTTGCACGAGAGAAAAACATCGAACTTGCCATCAATAGCTTCTTCAAAATCAAGGCCACAACACCATCTGCTCGCCTTGTTCTTGTCGGCCATGGGCCTGACTATGTCCGGCTCTACTCTCGCGAGGATGGTCTGATCTTTTCCGGCGCGCAGACCGGAGAGGAATTAGCCCGCCACTATGCCTCAGCGGATATCTTTCTTTTCCCCAGTCACAGTGAAACCTTCGGCAATGTTGTTCTGGAGGCGATGGCCAGTGGGCTCGGGGTGGTGGCCTTTGACGAGGCGGCTGCCGGCATACATATCCGTCACGGACATAACGGTATGCTTGCCGCGACAGGAGATGAAAATGCCTTCATTCGCCACAGTGCCAATCTGCTATTAAATCCGGCATATCTGGACTCCATCCGTCACCAGGCACGGCTCTCGATGATAGAGCAATCCTGGGATCAGGTGGGTGCCGACTTTGAACGTATTCTCCACAACTACTCTGGTATGGAGGTGTACAATGAATCTATTGAATGCATGGCAACGAGTATCGAGCGTTGATAACAACCTCTGCCTGCTCGTCAATCGCATATCACACCGACGTATGCCGGCACAGTTTTTTCGCTTTATTTCACGTATCGGCGACGGGGTATTCTGGTATGCGCTAATGCTGGTGCTTCCCCTCAGCTATGGCTTTTACGGGCTCTATACATCAGCGGTTATGGCTATCGTCGGTATCGTCAACCTTTTCCTCTATAAGCAGTGCAAAGGAAGTATCAGTCGGGAACGGCCCTATGTAACCATAGACTCTATTAACCTTGTATGTGCACCGCTCGACCGTTACAGTTTTCCCTCAGGCCATACACTTCAGGCAGTAGGGTTCACTGTGGTAGCCACCAGCTTCTTCCCCGCACTATGGGTACTGCTCTATCCCATGACCTTTCTCATCGCTCTATCCCGTCCCATTTTAGGGCTTCACTATCCATCCGATGTTGTAGTAGCTGCTCTGACTGGTTATATCATTGCCCATGGGGTTCTCCTGATACTTCAGCCATAAAAGAGAAAAACTTCAGCGTTCAGTCTGCCCTCAGCCTCATTAACCTCTATTCACCTTTCCCATAGCAGTAAGTCAAGCATATCCCCGTACATAGCTGGTGTAGGCTATCCTTACCTATAGCAAACACGGCATTGAACATTCATACGGCTCGGAAACAGGGACTATGGGCTATTTCGATAAACGCTACCACCCTCCCGGCACCGCTCCCGGCACGCTCGCAGGCGAGGCGATTGAGGAACACATACGCATTCAACTAATTGACTACACTCCACACCATTTCACTGAAATGGAACTGGAGAGCCCCGACGACTGCACCCCCTACCTTGAGAGCGACAGCATTACCTGGGTACATGTTCAGGGTGTGGCCAAGGCCGATACCGTTCGCGAGCTTGGCGGCCTCTTCCGCCTGCACCCGCTGGCGCTGGAGGATGTGATCAATAGCGGCCAGCGCCCCAAGGCGGACAGCTATGATGAGCAGCTGTTCGTCGTAATGAATCTGCCCACGGTAAACGAGGACAGTGAGATCGAAACCGAACAGGTGAGTCTTTTCCTCGGCAACGGTTTCCTCATCAGTTTTCACCGGGGTGAAAGCCGGCCCTTTGACCCGGTAATACAGCGGCTGCGCAAACACAGTGGCAAGATCCGTGAAAGAAAGCCCGATTATCTGTTGTATGCCCTGCTCGATGTGACCATTGATCGTGGTTTCCCGGTACTGGAGTACTTCAGTGACATCATCGAGGATCTGGAGGAGGAGTTACTGGAGAGGCCGGATAAGCAGACGTTGGCGAAGATCCATCAACTCAGACGAGAATTATTGTTGCTGCGCCGGATGCTGTGGCCGCAACGGGAGGTGATCAATATCCTGTTACGGGAGGAGCAGCCGCAACTAATGGAAGAGACCCGGCCCTATCTACGGGACTGTTACGACCATACCATCCAGATCATCGATCTTCTCGAGGTCTACCGCGAGATGACCGCCAGCATGATGGACGTCTATCTCTCCAGCATCAGCAACCATATGAACGAGGTGATGAAGGTATTAACGATTATCGCCACCATCTTCATCCCGCTGACCTTCATTGCCGGGGTCTACGGCATGAACTTCAGCCATCAAAGCAGCCCCTGGGCGATGCCCGAGTTGCACTGGTACTACGGCTATCCTCTGGCCTGGCTACTGATGATCATTATCACGGCAGGTATGATCATCTACTTCAGGCGTCGTGGCTGGTTTTAAGGACTAAGTGGTGTAAATGTGTCGCCACGCCTTCTTCCCCCCAGCTATTCATGCATTATCGGCACTCCCGGAGGGTTCCGGCGGTGGTCGCCAGTCGCGGACATGGATATCCCGTTGCGGGAACGGGATCTCGATACCGGCCTCGCGAAATGCCGCATCGATGGCGAAGTTAAAATCACTGAGGACTTGAAGACGCTCATCGATATTCTGAATAAACGCACGCAACTCAAAATTCAGACTGCTCTCACCGAAGGCCAGGAACAACACCTTGGGCTCCGGCATGGAGCCATCCGAGATCACGCTAGGGTGTTCAACGGCGATCTTCAGCAGAACATCCCTGACTTTTTCCGTATCGCTTCCGTAGGCGACACCGACGGGAACCCTGACACGGCCTCTTGGGTCGTACAGCATCCAGTTGGTTACCTGTCCTGAAACCAACTCGGAGTTGGGAACAATGACATCCGAGCGGTCGAATGTCTGAATGAGGGTTGAGCGAATACTTATCCGTTTGACATAGCCTTCGGTGTTTCCAACCAGGATCCAATCACCGGTTTTTACCGGACGTTCAAACAGCAGTATCAGGCCCGAGACAAAATTATTAACGATATTCTGCAGGCCGAAACCGATACCGAGGGAAAGCGCACCGGCGATGATCGCCAGGTTGGTAAATTTCACGCCGGCCACGCCCAGCGCGATAAGAACCGCCAGAGCAATACCGATATAGCCGGATATCGTCACCAGCGCTTCGCGCGTGCCGCGCTCCAATCGGCTCTGTACCAGCCAGACACTCTCCATCTTGCGCCGGAACCAACCGGTCAGGGCAAGCAGAACGGCAAATACGGCGATGGCGATCACCACACGTAGCGGAAGAATGGTCAGCTCGCCGATCTGGAAACCTTCCAGGATATAGCCGGAGAGATGCTCCAGGGTCTCGCTGGACAACCCCCAGATCAGTAAAATGCCATAGGCCGCGGCCAGCCAGATAACCATTGCGGCCAGCATATTAATCCAGCCCAGCCACGGCATCGACTCATCCGGCCCATAACCCAGCAAACGGCGCATACCCTGTTGCCACCAAAGCCGGCCGCTGCGAAGCCCGACAAAAAACTCATTTACCAGCAACACAACCAGCCAGGCGACGAATATGACAAGACTGCTGCCAAGAAGTATGCGCAGTACCCAGTAAGATATATTTCTATAACCGGATAACTCGATAACCAATGAGGCGGCAAGGAGCAATACCACAACTCCGTAGACCCCCCGGATCTCATGTTTACGCAAAAGCCGCTGCAGATAACGGGCGAGCCAGAAAAGATTGAAGACCACAATAACGACAAAGAGATCTCGGGAAAGCAGTTCCGCCGCATCCGACATCATCGCCTGAATCCCGCCGGCGGAAACCACGCCGCCGATGAAGGCTAGAAAGAGCAGCAATTTCAAACTTCTTGCGAGTCCCTTCCCAACCCCCTTGGACAGTTTGAACAGCGGCGCGACCGGGCCGTTGCCGCGAAAAAGAAAATGCACCAACGCCCATAGTGCGACCAGAAGGGGCAGGGTTGCCCCCAGTTGATAGAGCAGCGTCCCTGTGGGGGCATCCAGAACAAAACGGACAAAGAGTGCCGCCGCAATGGCACTGAACAGGTACGCCGAGAAGTGGCCAAAAGCGGCAAGTACCATGCGAGTGTGGCGGTAGGTTTCGTCCTTGTGATCGCCGCACCACAGGTAACACTTACGCCGAAACAGCAATCCCAGACCAACCGCTATTGCCAACATTGCGGAGAGCTTCAATAACGCCTTTGCATCCAGCAGCTGAAAACCGCTTTGACCGACAAGGTAGCGATAACTCTCACCAACCCAGCGCCAGGCCAAATCACTGTGTTGCCTCAGCAGCGTAAAACTGTCTTGCCCACGGGAGAAAAACTTCGCGGTAAGGACCTGCTGCCTTTTAACATCCAGCTGCTGATACAACTCCCGGCTTTGCAGCTGCAGCAGTCGATAGGCGGCGAGCCGGGCATCGATCAGGCTTTTCCTCTCCTTGATTTCGTCACGCTGCTTGGCGATCGCCTCCTGCTCGTCTTCCGCGGGCATTCCCAACGTTTCCAGCCGGCTGTTGAGTTGCGTCAAACGGCCCTGCAGCGACTCGATGTACACGGCAACCGCCTCTTCAAGGGCGGAGACCTCCTTTTGCCATAGCAAAAGTTGCTGCTCGTCCTCCGCTTCAGTCCCTTCAACGCCGGCCTCTATCGTATTCAGGCGCTCCTGGAGTTCTCGCCACTCCTCCTGCCCCGTCTCATCTTGCCCCGAGGAGTCGGAAAACGGAAAAAAGGTGTCATCGGAAAGCGCTTCGGCAGCATGGCCCGGAGTAACGGCGCTGAACATCCACACGACAAGCAGAAGCGTGATTCGCCAATCCGGTACAACCTGTACCCGTCCGATTTTCAAATACTGCATACTCTTCCTCTACCCCGGCGGTTTTGCCACCGCCTAAGGATTAATCAGGTATATTGCCAGCGCCGTAAGCAGTGCGATAAGCAGTGTTCGCACGCCGCTCCACAACAAATTGCTGCCGCGGATGTGACCGATCACCACCCCCAGCATGAAAAGCACAAGCAGTGCCGCCGCCATCGCAGACTCCAGCGGTGGTAACGGCAATGGAATACCGCCCATGGCAAGCCATAAGGGCAAGATCACCATAATACCGATACTGAATGGGGCGAGCCCGTTGACCAGGGCGATAAAAACCGGGGCAACGCGGCGTGCCTGGCCATGGGTGGTATCACTGAGATCGCGCCCCATCGCCCCTTCCAGCTCACGCAGCTCATTCTCACGCTCAGCCGACTCACTGATATAGGCGCTGGTGATGCCGCTGACACCAAGCGCAACGGTCGCGCCAAGACAGGCACTGATCACCACCTCCAGTGGCGTCTCGCCGCTGAGATAGAAACCGATATTAAGCCCCAGCATTGTCAGCGCTCCGTCAAAGCCGTTCACCACGAAATAGCGCCGGGCAATGCCCAGGGAACGGGAGAAGGTCAACAAATGCCTGAGTTGTCCCAGCATGGCGGATTATGCTTCCGGGGAGGTATCCTCGGCATCCCCCACGATTTCGACCTCATCAATACTATGAAGCGATGCACCCAATTCGTTGACCCGCGCCTCTAAGGCAGCAAAGTCCATATCATCGCCCTCGATCTTGAGGATCACCGACTCGGTCTTGTCGTCCACCTCTTCCACGTACAGATTTATCCGGTATTCGTTACCGAGCATCGAGAGCGCCTTGGCAAAGTCTATTATATTGGGCTGACGAGGTTTGAGTACATCCAGTACTAGTCGTTTAAGCTTCGCCATAGGCCGCCTTCATTTTGTTATGGACCACACCCACAATCATAGTAGGCCTGTGCCGCTCCTGCGGCAAGACAGCACTGCAACGGGGGCATGCTATGCTTCAGCATAAAGGCATCAGACCATGAACGAAGGGACCCAGACACTCCGTTACGCCGTCAGGCCACCCGTATTGGCCAAATATCTGGGACAGCTCGCACTGGTGCTGGCGATGCTTTCCCTGATGCCCCTGGCCGTCTCCCTCTACTTTGCCGAATACGCCATCACTCTACGCTATTTGATTGCGATACCCGTCCTGCTGCTCGGTTTCCACTACTCACGGCGGCTGCCGGCGCCGGCCCAAATCCAGCAAAACGAGGCCCTGGTCATCGTTGCACTGGCCTTTTTGCTCTCACCGCTGCTCTCCCTGTTCACCATGACCGCTTCGGGGCTGAGTATGGGCGAGGCGCTGTTCGAGTCGATCTCCGGCATCACCACCACCGGATTGAGCACCCTGGACAACCTGCACGAGCGACCGCAGACCCTGCTTTTCACCCGTGCCTGGCTGCAGTGGTATGGCGGGTTGGGCATCGTGGTGCTTTCCATCGCCCTGGTGGCCGGCAACCGAGCTTCCAGCCGCCGGCTGGCCGAACCGCCTTCCGGTGAGGGGCTTGTCACCACAACCCGCCACTATGCCCGGCGTATTCTTATCGTTTATCTGCTGCTAACCCTGCTGGCGATATTTCTGCTGCTGCCCGGGATGGATGCCTTCACCGCCATCACCCACGCCCTGTCGGCTGTCTCCACGGGGGGCTTTTCAACCTTCGATGAGAGCCTTAACGGCCTCGACACGAGGGTCGGCGCCCTCATGGTGGTGGTGATTGGACTGTGCGGTGCGATACCGCTGCACCTTTATTACCGCTTCCCCCAACGCGGCCCGGCAAAGACCCTATGGGATATTGAACTGCGCAGCCTGCTGCTGCTTACGCTGCTGTTCTCCTGCGCCCTGACGCTTTTTCTGCAGCATAACGGCATGGACTGGGGTGAGGCGCTGATGCACGGCCTCATCCAGGGGATATCCGCGCAGAGCACCAGCGGCTTCGGCACGCTGGATATCGGCACACTGGATGATGGCAGTAAGTTGACGCTCATCCTCTCCATGTTTGTCGGCGGCGGGTTCGGCTCCACCGCCGGAGGCATTAAGCTGCTGCGACTGCTCATTCTGCTTCGCCTGATCCAGCTGTTGCTGCAACGCAGCGCCCTGCCGACCCACGCCCTGACCCCACCTCGCCTGGCGGGGCGTCAGCTCGAAGAGAGGGACATCCAGAGCGCCCTGTTGTTGATCCTGCTCTTCCTGCTGGTCATCACCGGCTCCTGGATGGTATTCGTCGCCTACGGCTACCCCCCCCTGGACGCGCTGTTCGAAGTGGTCTCCGCCGGCGCCACGGTCGGATTGAGCACCGGCATCACCAGCGCTCAACTGGAGCCGGAGCTGAAGGCCCTGCTATGCTTTGACATGTTGCTAGGGCGTCTTGAGGTCGTCGCCCTGCTGGTTGTGCTCTACCCACCGACCTGGTTCAGCAAACGGACGGTTAGCAGATGAGAGCGGTACTGATTGGCGCGGGCTCGCTGGGCATTATGACGGCACGGTTGCTACTGCGGCACCGTCACGAGGTGGTGCTTATCGACACCGACAAAGAACTGCTCGACGCCATCTCCAGTGAGATGGACTGCGGCTGCCTCTGCGGCGACGGCAGCAAACCGGCGCTGCTGCGCGAGGCCGATCCGGAACACACCGCACGGCTCTTTTGTCTGACGGACAATGATCAGACCAACATCCTCGCCTCACTGGTGGGCCGTTCCATGGGCTTCCCCCATGTGGTCACCCGCATCGAAGATCCGGAATATGAGCACATTTGCATCGAACTGGGGCTGGAAAACCCCATCATACCGGCCCGCACCATCGGCCGTTACCTTGCAGATCTGTTCGAGGGTCGCGACCCCCTGGAGCTGTCGACCATGATACGTGATGAGGCGAGGGTCTTCTCTTTCGTCGCCCATGACGAGGACGACCTGACCCGAATAGAAGACCTCCAGCTACCCGATGACATCCGGGTAATTTGCATCTACCGCAATGGTTCACTGCTGATACCCAACGGTAAGGATAAATTAGTCGATGGCGACGAAGTGGTGCTCATCAGCCACAGCAAAAACCTGGATAAACTCAAGGAGCGCTGGAAACCGATAACATAAAGGATTTATTACTACGGGAAGAATCCATAGCCGCCATGGGATGACGGCATCGGTGCATTGGTTCAGTGGCGCGTATCACTGCCGCCCGGCGCCGGCATATCGGCAAAGAGCTGTTCGGCATCCACCGCATCATAACGATAGTGGCGATTGCAGAATTGGCAGACGATCTCCACCGCCCCCTCGCTTTCGACAATCCCCATGACCTCCTCATGGCCCATGCCTCGCAGGGTCTCCTCCACCCGCTCGCTGGAGCAGGTGCAGTGAAAGGCAACGGGTTGGGATTCGAACAGGCGGATGTCCTCTTCGTGGAACAGGCGGTGGATCACCTCCTGCTGCGCCAGCCCCAACAGTTCACTATCAGTGATGGTCGACGCAAGCATGGTGAGCCGGTTCCAGGCCTCCTCATCCTCCGCCTTCTCTGCCGGCATCTTCTGTAACAGCAGACCCGAGGCCCCCTGCTCATCCGCCACCAGCCACATCCGCGTCGGCAGCTGCTCGGAACGCTCCAGATAGTCATCGATGGCATCGGCCATGGAGTCACCGGATAACTCGACGATCCCCTGATAACGCTTGCTACCGGGACCGGGATCGATAGTAATCACCAGACTGGCGTTACCAAAGCGGCTTTTAAGATCGCCGTCAGGAACCTCTCCGTTCCAGCTCGCCATGCCCCGGACATGGTAGAGCGGACCGCTCTCCTCATCGCCGTGATGCGGGCTGCAGTCGACGATCAGCATATTGATCGGCCCGTCGCCACGTACCTGCAGGGTGATCGAGCCGTCGAACTTCATCGTCGCGGCCAGCAGCACGCCGGCGACAAGCAACTCACCCAACGGCTCACGTACCGTGGCCGGATAGTCGTGCCGCTCCAGCACCGCCTGCCAGGCGGCCTTGAGCTGTACCACCTCGCCACGCACGGCGGCATGCTCAAACAAAAAACGTTGCAGTGTATCGGACATAAAAACTATTTCACCGCAAAGGCGCAAAGGTCGCAAAGGCTATTTAATGTGACTGATACCATGTGTTCTTCTCGGTGCTTCCGTTCTGTGTCATGAGCAATTGAGAAAGCGCATTCCAGTTTTCTTTGCGTACTCTGCGCCTTTGCGGTGAATATTTACCCCTCCAGCTTGGACTTGAGCAGTTGGTTGACCTGGCCGGGGTTGGCCTTGCCCTGGGTGGCCTTCATCACCTGACCGACGAAGAAGCCGATCATCTTGCCGCGCTTGTCGGGCTCGGCATTGCGGTAGTTCTCCACCTGCCGGGCGTTGTTGGCGATCACCTCGTCGATCACCGCCTCGATGGCGCCGCTGTCGGTGATCTGCTTGAGGCCCTTCTTCTCGATCACCGCATCGGCATCGCCCTCGCCGTTCCACATCGCCTCGAACACCTCCTTGGCGATCTTGCTGGAGATGGTATTGTCGGCGATGCGCTTGATCATTCCGGCGAGCATCTCGGCGCTGACCGGACTCTGGTCGATCGATTTATCGTCGCGGTTGAGCGCGGCGGAGAGATCGCCCATCACCCAGTTGCCGCAGAGCTTGGCCTCGGCGCCGGAGATCTCCACCACCTGCTCGAAGTAGTCGGCGATGGCGCGTGAGCTGGTGAGGAAACCGGCATCATAAACGGGCAGGCCGAACTGCTCCATGAAGCGATTTTTCTTCGCATCGGGCAGTTCGGGCAGTCTTTCACGCAGCGACTCGATAAACTCATCCTCGACGATTACCGGCAGCAGGTCCGGGTCGGGGAAGTAGCGGTAATCGTTGGCCTCCTCCTTGGAACGCATGGAGCGGGTCTCGCCCTTGTCGGCGTCGAACAGGCGGGTCTCCTGCACCACCTCGCCACCGGATTCGATCAGGTTGATCTGGCGCTCCACCTCGTACTCCACCGCCTTCTCGACGAAGCGGAAGGAGTTGAGGTTCTTGATCTCGGCGCGGGTGCCGAACTCTTCCTGCCCCTTGGGGCGCACGGAGACGTTCACATCGCAGCGGAAGGAGCCCTCCTGCAGGTTGCCGTCGCAGATCCCCAGATAGGTGACGATGGAGTGGACCTTGCGCATATAAGCCGAGGCCTCGGCCCCGGAGCGCATGTCCGGCTCGGAGACGATCTCCAAAAGCGGCGTACCGGCACGGTTCAGATCAATCCCGGTCATGCCGTGGAAGTCCTCGTGCAAGGATTTGCCCGCATCCTCTTCGAGATGGGCGCGGGTGATGCCGATGGTCTTGCTCTTGCCGTCCTCCAGTTCGATCTCCAGCTTGCCCTCGCCGACGATCGGCAGTTCATACTGGGAGATCTGATACCCCTTGGGCAGGTCCGGGTAGAAATAGTTCTTGCGCGCGAAGACCGAGCGCTTGCCGATCTCGGCATCCACCGCCAGACCGAACATCACCGCCATGCGCACCGCCTCCTTGTTCAGCACCGGCAGCACGCCGGGCAGACCGAGGTCGACGGCGCAGGCCTGGGTGTTGGGCTCCGCGCCGTAGGCGGTGGCGGCCCCGGAAAAGATCTTCGACTTGGTCGCAAGCTGGGTGTGGATCTCACAACCGATAACAACTTCCCATTCCATCTTAAAACCCCTTATTCACCGCAAAGACGCGAAGAGCGCAAAAAAATAAATGAAGCGTACTCATCCTCTGAGGTACTGAGCAGAAGGGCCACTGAATCTCTGTTATTTCGCATTTACAACCTTTGCGTACTTTGCGCCTTTGCGGTGGACATTTAATTTAGTTGAAACCTTCCGGAGCCCGGAGGTGCCAGTCGGTGGCCTGCTGGTATTTGTGCGCTACGTTCAAAAGGCGTGCCTCGTCGAAGTAGTTGCCGACGATCTGCAGGCCCACCGGACGGGAGCCGACGAAGCCGCAGGGCACCGACATGCCGGGCAAGCCGGCCAGGTTGACTGCGATGGTGTAGATGTCGGCCAGATACATGGCCACCGGGTCGTCCTTCTTCTCGCCCAGGTTGAAGGCGGGGGTCGGCGCGGTGGGGCCCATGATCACATCCACCTGCTCGAAGGCCTTTTTAAAGTCGTCGCTGATAAGGTGGCGCAACTTCTGGGCCTTGAGATAGTAGGCGTCGTAGTAGCCCGAGGAGAGCGCGTAGGCGCCGACCATGATGCGGCGTTTCACCTCGGGGCCGAAGCCCTCGCCGCGGGAGCGCTTGTAGAGGTCTTCCAGGTCCTTCGGGTCGTCGCAGCGATAGCCGAAGCGCACACCGTCCATGCGCGAAAGGTTGGAGGAGCACTCCGCCGGGGCCACGACATAATAAGTGGGTACCGCGAGGTTGGTGTTGGGCAGGGAGATCTCCACCACCTCGGCGCCGAGCTTTTTGTACTCCTCGACCGCCGCCTCGACCGCTTTGGCCAACTCTGCGTCGAGCCCCTCACCGAAATACTCCTTCGGCAGGCCGATCTTCAGGCCCTTCAAGTCGCTGTCCAGGCCGGAGAGGTAATCAGGCACTTCGCGCTCGGCGCAGGTGGAGTCGCGCTCGTCGAAACCGGCCATCGCGCCCAGCATCAGCGCGCAGTCCTCGGCGGTGCGCGCCATCGGGCCGGCCTGGTCCAGTGAGGAGGCGAAGGCGATCATGCCGTAGCGGGAGACCCGGCCGTAGGTGGGCTTGAGACCGGTGATGCCGCACAACGCCGCCGGCTGGCGGATGGAGCCGCCGGTGTCGGTGCCGGTGGCGCCGGGGGCGATGCGCGCCGCCACCGCGGCGGCGGAGCCGCCGGAGGAGCCGCCCGGCACCGCCTTCGAATCCCAGGGGTTCTTCACCGGGCCGTAGAAGCTGGTCTCGTTGGAGGAGCCCATGGCGAACTCGTCCATGTTGGTCTTGCCCAGCATCACCGCGCCGGCTTCTTTGAATTTCCGCACCACAGTCGCGTCATAGGGGGCGATAAAGGGATCGAGCATCTTCGAGGCGCAGGAGGTGCGTACCCCGTCGGTGCAGAAGATGTCCTTATGGGCGATGGGCACGCCGGTCAGCGGGCCGGCATTGCCGGCGGCGATACGCCGGTCCGCCTCACGGGCCTGCTCGACGGCCTGCTCCTCGGTGACGGTGATATAGCTGTTTAGCTCAGTGTCGTGCGCCTTGATGCGCTCGATGAAGGCGCGGGTCAGCTCCTCACTGGTGAACTCGCCGGATTTCAGTCCGGCCGCCAGTTCGGCAATAGTCTTGTTGTGCATGGTCAATCCAGTTGCAAGTTACAAGTTACAAGTCGCAAGCAATTGAGTGGCAAGCTTTTTTTGTGACTCGCCACATATCACGAGCTACTCGATGACTTTGGGTACGAGAAACAGGCCGTTCTCCACGGCCGGGGCGTGCGCCTGAAAGTGCTCACGCCGGTTCTCTTCGGTGACCACATCCTCACGCAGACGCTGGGCCATTTCCAGGGGATGGGCCATCGGCTCCACCCCGCCGGTGTCGACCGCGCCCATCTGCTCGACCAGGGTGAGAATGCTGGAGAGGTTCTCGGCGTAGGCCGGGATGTCCTCCTCGTTGATGGCCAGGCGTGCCAGGTGGGCGATGTTCTCTACATCGCTTTTGTCGAGTGCCATATGAAACTACTCCATAATGAACGGCAGAGGCCGGTCGGACAAAAGATCAGCGTAGCGACGAAAATCAGCGGTTTTGGCCGCCACGGTCACAAAGCTGATGATTCAAGCGTCCAATTGAGCCGGTAATGCGCGAAAAGAAGAAATTTATCACATATATGAACTTGCCCAAAGACCCGCCGGGTTGCTAAATTAGTGCGATCTTTCTTATATCTAACCTAAATACGGGATAGCGACAACGACTATGGGTATGCTGGGACGTTTTAAAGGGGCGTTTTCGTACGATATCTCCATCGATCTGGGGACTGCGAATACGCTCGTCTATGTACGAGGTGAGGGCATCGTCTTGAATGAGCCCTCGGTAGTCGCCATCCGCCAGGAGGCAGGCCCCAATAGTTCCAAGCGCATCGCAGCGGTCGGCGCCGAGGCCAAGGCCATGCTGGGCCGTACTCCCGGCAACATCACCGCGATTCGGCCGATGAAGGACGGCGTCATCGCCGATTTCACCATTACCGAAAAAATGCTGCAGCACTTCATCCGCAAAGTGCATGAAAACAAGTTCAAGGCCTTCAAACCGAGCCCAAGGGTGCTGATTTGCGTCCCCTGCGGCGCCACCCAGGTGGAACGCCGCGCCATCCGTGAATCCGCCGCCGGCGCCGGCGCCCGGGAAGTCTACCTCATCGAGGAGCCGATGGCCGCCGCCATCGGGGCCGGTATGCCGATCTCCGAGGCCAACGGTTCGATGGTGCTGGATATCGGCGGCGGGACCACCGAGATCGCCGTTCTTTCCTTGAACGGTATTGTCTACTCCAACTCCGTGCGCATCGGCGGTGACCGCTTTGATGAGGCGATCATCAACTACGTCCGCCGTAATTACGGCACTCTCATCGGGGAGTCCACCGCGGAGCGCATCAAAGAGGAAATCGGCTCGGCCTACCCCACCGCCGAGGTCCATGAAACCGAGGTGCGCGGCCGGAATCTCGCCGAGGGGGTTCCGCGCAGCTTCACTCTCAACTCCAATGAGATCCTCGAGGCTTTGCAGGAGCCGCTCTCAGGCATCGTCGGTGCGGTGAAGACCGCCCTCGAACAAACCCCGCCGGAGCTTGGTGCCGATATCGCCGAACGGGGCATGGTGTTGACCGGCGGCGGCGCGCTGCTGCGCGATTTGGACCGTCTGCTGGTGGAAGAGACCGGCCTGCCGGTGATTATCGCCGAGGAACCGCTTACCTGCGTCGCCCGTGGCGGTGGCCGCGCCCTGGAGTTGATGGACGAACACGGCGGCGACCTTTTCGCCCTTGAGTAAATCCGCAGTGGGCACTGCCCGCCCCCTGTTCATTGACTGTTCCACTTTTGTCACTGCCCGTTAAGGAGAAGTAAGCCATAAAACAGCAGCTGTTTGTCCGAGGTCCATCGAATGCACTGCGTGCCGGGCTGCTGGTACTCGCCTCCATCACCCTGATGACCCTGGATCACCGGCAACAAACATTGGAGGGGATTCGCAGCGGCCTTTCGCTGGTGGTCTACCCGATGCAGTATCTGGTCAACCTGCCTTTCGCTGCGGGCGAGTGGGCCAGTGAATCCTTCACCTCCCATAGCACTTTGCTGGACAAGAACCGCCAATTACGCACCAAGCAGCTGAAACTCGAGCTAAAACTGCAGAGGCTCGCCGCCTTGGAGGCTGAAAATGAACGTCTTCGTGCCCTGCTCCAATCCGCCAGCCGCAGCTGGGAGCGGGTTCTGATCGCCGAGCTGCTCTCCATCGACTTCGACCCGTTCAAGCATCAGGTGCTGCTCGACAAGGGAAGCCGCGACGGAGTCTTTGTCGGTCACCCGTTACTGGACGCCAACGGCCTGATGGGACAGGTGATCCACGTCTCACCGGTTAACAGCAGCGCCATCCTGATCACCGACCCCGATCACGCCACTCCCGTTCAGGTCAACCGCAACGGCCTGAGGACACTCGCCGTCGGCACCGGTGAAGCCAACACGCTCGATGTTCCTCACCTGCCCAATAATGCCGACATTCAAGTTGGCGATCTGCTGGTGACCTCCGGTCTCGGCCTGCGTTTCCCCGCCGGTTACCCCGTCGCCCGGATTGACGCCATCAAACAAGACCCCAGCCTCCCCTATGCACGGATCACCGCCACCCCCCTTGCGGAGTTGAACCGTACTCGCGAGGTATTGCTGGTGTGGCCCGAATCCCGGGAGGCGGCGCAATGAGGTTCATTAACCGCCAGGGAACCGGAGTCATCGCCCTGACATTCATCGTCGCCCTCATGTTGACCATGTTGCCACTGCCCGACTGGGCCAAGTTTCTGCGTCCCGAATGGGCCACCATGGTGCTGATCTACTGGTGTATGGCCCTGCCGGAACGTGTCGGTGTCGGTGTCGGCTGGGTCGTCGGGCTGCTGCTGGACGTTATCCATGGGGCGGTGCTGGGCCAATATGCGTTGGCCCTCTCCCTGGTCGCCTACATTACCCTCAGCCTGCATCAGCGACTGAGGATCTATCCGCTGGCGCAACAGGCGCTGGTGATACTGATGTTGCTGCTACTGCAACAGCTGCTGGTGATATGGATCAAGGGCTTTCTCGGCCAATCGCCGGAGAGCCTGCAATACTGGCTGCCCTCATTCACCAGCATGCTGCTGTGGCCGTGGATGTTCCTCATCCTGCGCGATGTCCGAAGAAACTTCGGGGTAAACTAGCGTGAAAAAGAGGGTAATGCTTCTCAAAGACCCGCTCAGGGAGCGCCACCTGTTCACTAATCGCGCGATTGTCGCCGCCTTTTTTACGCTGGTGTTGATGGGTACCCTGATCGCACGTATGACCTATCTGCAGATCGTGCGTCACGACCACTACATCGCCCTCTCCACCGATAACCATGTCACTCTGAAACCGCTGGCGCCGACACGCGGTCTGATTTACGACCGCAACGGCGTGTTGCTGGCGCAAAACCTGCCCACCTTCAGCCTCGAAGTGGTGCAGGAACGAGTCGAGAACATTGAGGAGACGCTGGCCTCTGTTGCCGAGCTGATCGATGTCAGCGCAGAAGATATAGAGCGCTTTCGCCACGAGCTCAAACGCCGACGCCGCTTTGAGGCGGTGCCGCTACGTTTTCGACTCAGTGATGAAGAGGTGGCCCTGATCGCCGTCAACAACCATCGCCTGCCCGGCGTTGCGATCAATTCCACGCTGACCCGTCACTATCCGCTCGGCGTCACCACCGCGCACAGTGTCGGCTATGTGGGGCGGATTAACATGCAGGAGCTGAAAAAACTGGACCCATCGAACTACGCCGCCACCAACTATATCGGCAAGAACGGCGCTGAGAAGAGCTACGAGGAGATCCTGCACGGCAAGGTCGGCCACCAGCAGGTGGAGATCAATGCCGCCGGCCGCGTACTTCGTGTACTGGAACGCACTCCCCCCGAGCCGGGCAAAAACCTGCACTTGAATCTCGATATTGACCTGCAACGTACCGCCGAGCAGGCCTTTAACGGGGAGCGCGGGGCGCTGGTGGCCATCGAACCGAAGACCGGCGCGGTGCTCAGCCTGGTCAGTGTCCCCGGCTACGATCCCAACCTGTTCGTCAACGGCATCCCGCTGCAAGCCTACCGGGAACTCAGCGACTCGCATGATCAGCCGTTGTTCAACCGGGCGCTGCGCGGTCAGTACCCGCCCGGCTCCACCACCAAGCCCTTCGTCGGACTGGCCGGTCTGGAGCTGAATAAGGTCAGCGCGCACGATTCGCTGTTTTGCCGAGGCCATTACACCCTGGAGGGGGATGACCACCGCTATCGCGACTGGAAAAAGAGCGGTCATGGGCCGATCAATCTAAGCGGCGCCATCGCCCAGTCCTGTGACGTCTTTTTCTATGACCTCTCCCTGAACCTGGGCATCGACAACCTCTTCGGCTATCTCAAACACTTCGGTTTCGGCCGCCGTTCGGGGATCGACATCGGGGGCGATGCCTCGGGGCTGTTACCCTCTCGCGAGTGGAAACGCAAGGCACGCAACAAGCCCTGGTATCCGGGGGAGACCCTGATCACCGGTATCGGACAAGGGTTCTTTCTGGCCACCCCCCTGCAGCTGGCCAACGCCACTGCGGCCCTCGCCGCCGATGGCAAGCTGAAAAAGCCCATGGTGGTCAATGCCACGGAGGATCCGGCGAGTCATGTCCGCACCCCCCTCTCTCCGGTTACAATCGACGAAGTCTCGGTCAGGGTTCCCCGCAATTGGCAACGTATCGAGCAGGCCATGATCGAAGTTGTACATGGCGCCCGCGGCACGGCACGGCATATCGGCCGGGGGTTGCAGTATAAAATGGCCGGCAAGACCGGTACGGCGCAGGTTTTCGGCATCAAGCAGGACGAAGAGTATGTCGCCGAGGAGATCGCCAAACGGCTGCGCGACCATGCCCTGTTCGTGGCCTTCGCTCCGGTCGAGGACCCGAAGATCGCCATGGCCCTTATCGTCGAGAACGGCGGCAGCGGCAGTGCGGTCGCCGCGCCGATCGCACGCGAGGTGATCGACCACTATTTGCTGGGTAATAACGAACCGTGAGAGTAAATCATGCTGCTTAGCGATGCCTCAACCAGCAACAACCTGTTTCGGCGCATCCACCTGGATCCGCCCCTGCTCGCCGGCCTGCTGCTGCTCGCCGGCTTCGGCCTGGTTATTCTGTTCAGCGCCGGCGGCGGTAACGAGGCGCAGATCTGGCGCCAGATTACCCGGCTGGGGATCTCCTTCGGTGTGATGTTGTTGCTGGCCCAGGTCTCACCGGATACCCTACTCAGGTGGACCCACTGGATTTTCGGCGGCGGCCTGCTGATGCTCATCGCCGTGTTGGTGCTGGGAGACGAAAGCAAGGGTGCACAGCGCTGGTTGGATCTTGGCGCCATCCGTTTTCAGCCTTCCGAACTGATGAAGCTGGCCGTGCCGATGATGGCGGCGTGGTATTTTGCGGAAAAGCCCCTACCCCCGCGCACGCAGACTATCATCATCGCCCTGGCCATCGTCATCATCCCCACGCTGCTCATCGCCAAGCAGCCGGATCTCGGCACATCGCTTCTGATCGCCAGTTCCGGCCTGTTCGTCATCCTTTTTGCCGGTCTGAGCTGGCGCCTGGTCGGCATTGCCTCAGTGCTCGCCGCCCCCGTGGCCTGGCTGCTGTGGCAATTCGGCATGCATGATTATCAACGGCGCAGGGTGCTGACTTTCCTCAACCCGGAAAGCGACCCGCTCGGCTCGGGTTATCACATCATTCAGTCGAAAATCGCCATCGGCTCCGGCGGCCTTTACGGCAAGGGCTGGCTGAACGGAACCCAGTCCCACCTGGAGTTTCTTCCGGAGCGCCATACCGACTTTATCTTCGCCGTACTCAGCGAGGAGTTCGGCCTGATGGGCGTACTGATGCTGCTGGCCATCTACCTGTTTATCGTCCTGCGCGGTTTGTATATCGCCGGCCAGGCCCAGGACACTTTCCCGCGACTGCTCGCCGGCGGGCTGAGCATGACCTTTATGATCTATATTTTTGTCAACATCGGTATGGTCAGCGGCCTATTACCTGTCGTCGGCGTCCCGCTCCCCCTGATTAGCTACGGCGGCAGCTCCATGGTAACCCTCATGGCCTCTTTCGGTATCCTGATGTCGATCCACACCCATCGCAAACTAATGAAGAACTGACCGTCGTGAAAAAACTATTACTCATTCCCGCCCTGTTACTGACATCCACCGCGCTACCCGCGGGTGACTTTTTGGAGCAGTACCCGCAAAGTCGGGAATTTATCCATGAGATGAGCGACAAGCACAACTTCTCTCTCAAAGAGCTGGAGGCGCTTTTCGCCCAAGTCGAGCACAAGCAAAGCATTATCGATGCGATTAGCCGACCGGCTGAGAGCAAGCCCTGGCACCAATACCGGCCCATTTTCGTCACCACATCACGTATCCGCCAGGGGGTGGAGTTCTGGCAGCAGAACGAGCAGTTACTGCAACGAGCTGAAAAGGAGTACGGCGTCCCGGCGCACATCATCGTCGCCATTATAGGCGTGGAGACCCGTTTCGGACGCCACAGCGGCAGCTACAGGGTGATGGATGCGCTCAGTACGCTGGCCTTTGATTACCCCAAGCGGGCCGACTTCTTCCGCGGACAGCTTGAGGAGTTCCTGCTCATGAGCCGGAAGGAGAAGCGTGAGCCGCTGGAATTTCTCGGTTCCTATGCCGGCGCCATGGGTATGCCCCAGTTCATCCCAAGCAGCTTTCGCGCTTATGCGGTGGATTTCGACAATGACGGTCGGCGCGACCTGTGGGAAAACACCAGTGATGTCATCGGCAGCGTCGCCAACTACTTCTCACGACACAAGTGGCGCACCGGCGAGCCCGTCGCCAGCCGCGCGAGCCTGAACGGCGAGCCGCCACAAGCAGTCATAGACAAGGGTTACCGCCCCTCTCTGACACTCGGCGAGCTCAAGGGGATGGGCGTGCAACCCGTTGCCGACTATAATGACGGCCACGAAGTGGCGCTGTTGGCCCTGGAAAGTGCGCCGGGTGAATATGAGTACTGGGTCGCACTGCATAACTTTTATGTCATAACACGGTATAATCACAGTCCACTGTATGCGATGGCGGTCCATCAATTGAGTGAGGCGATTCGCACAAGCCGCGCCTCAGCACTGCGCAATATCGGTGACAACCCGAGGTAACAATGCAGTCAACAACGCTCTCAGGAAGGCATTTTGCACTGGTCGCACTGGCGACCGGCCTCACACTTTCCGCCTGTAGCGTTAGCCGCGACAGCGCTCCGACAAGTCAACGTGACAGCGGCCCTGCCAAGCCGGTCAGTGTCGACCATATTCCCGATGCGATTCCCAAACATGAAGAGCGGACTCGCGCAGGCAACCCTACAAGCTATGTGGTGCTCGGCAAGCGCTACCATGTAAAGAAGGAGAGTACGGGTTATGTCGAGCGCGGCATCGCCTCCTGGTACGGCAGGAAATTCCACGGCCGCAAAACCTCAAACGGTGAAACCTATGACATGTATGCGATGACCGCGGCGCACAAAACCCTCCCCATCCCCACCTATGTGCAAGTCACCAACCTGGATAATGGTAAGCGGGTAGTGGTACGGGTCAATGACCGCGGGCCGTTCCATGATAACCGCATCATCGACCTCTCTTACACCGCCGCCAAAAAGCTGGATATCGTCGGCAATGGCACCGGCCGGGTGGAAGTCCGCGCACTCGAGCCTGGAGAGCCGGCACCGAGTACCACACGCACTGCCGGTGTGACAGGTTCGACCACCCCGGTCACAAAACCAACGTCGGAGAAAACATCACTCTATTTGCAACTCGGCTCCTTTATCAGCATGCATAATGCCGAATCGCTACGCGCCCGCTTGACGTTAAACAACGTGACCGGCGCGTCTATTCAACAAACCAGCGTGGACAGCAAGCGGATCTATCGGGTTCGGGTCGGCCCCCTCAAAACGGTGGATGAAGCGGACCGCATCGCCACCCGGATCAATAATCTTGGGATGGGTGTCCCAACTATTGTCATCGACTGACGAGCCGGCTACTTTTCCTTCCAACAAAAGGTTAAAATTTTTTTTACCTATCTGTTAACCATGAAACCATTCACTATTATGCGAGCGCTCAAACTATTCATTTCACTGCTTATCCTGGCAGCCGTATACAGCGTACAAGCAGCTCCATCGCTTATTCCTTCGCCGCCTCGAATTTCCGCCGGCGGTCATGTATTAATGGATTTTCACAGTAACCAAGTCCTGAGTTCAGACAACCCGAATGAAGCCCTCGAACCGGCCAGCCTCACCAAACTGATGACCGCCTATACGGTCTTCGACGAACTCAAACGGGGCAACATCGCTCTCGATGATGAAGTTCTCGTTAGTGAAAAGGCGTGGCGTATGACCGGCTCGCGCATGTTCATCGAGGTCGGCAAGACTGTCAGCGTAGAACAGCTGCTAAAAGGGATGATCATCCAGTCCGGCAATGACGCCAGTGTCGCCCTGGCCGAATTTGTTGCCGGCAGCGAGGACGCTTTTGTCGCGCTGATGAACGCCCATGCCGAAAAACTCGGGCTCAGCGGCACACACTTTGTCAACAGTACGGGTATGCCGGCAAAGAATCACTACACCACCGCCACCGACATGGCAAAATTAGCCGCCGCCCTGATTCATGAATTTCCCGAGTATTACCCCTGGTACTCGGAGAAAAAGTACACCTACAACAATATTTCCCAATCCAACCGCAATCTCCTGCTCTTCCGTGACGACAGCGTGGACGGGCTGAAAACCGGCCACACCGAATCGGCCGGTTACTGTCTGGTCGCCTCAGCCGAACGGGACGACATGCGCCTGATCTCGGTGGTGATGGGCACAGACAGTGAAAAGGCCCGCGCCCGGGAGACCCAGAAACTCCTCAACTACGGTTTCCGCTTTTTCGAGACCCACAAGCTCTATGACGCCGACAAGGAACTCAAGCAGGTACGTATCTGGAAAGGCGAGGTCGAGGAGCTGCCTCTGGGGCTGGCCGAAGCACTCCATGTCACTGTACCGCGAGGGCAATACCAGGAGCTGGAGGCCACATTACGTGTCGGCACAACCATCACTGCACCGGTCGAGGCCGGCCAAAGAGTCGGTACCGTCAGCATCAAACTGGGCGATGACACCCTCGCCGAACGCCCGCTGATCGCACTGAAAGATGTCGCTGAGGGCGGCCTCTGGCAGAGCATAAAGGACAGCGTCCTGCTGCTGTTCGAGTAATCCCCCCACCATGAGCGTTATTGAAGAGGGCACCGTCTATCTCAATGGTCAGTTTTTGCCGGCCGGGGAGGCGAAGGTCTCGGTGCTGGATCGGGGCTTTATCTTCGGCGATGGCGTTTATGAGGTTATCCCGGTCTACGGCGGCCGCCTGTTCCGACTGCCGCACCACCTGGATCGGCTCGACCACAGCCTTGAGGGGATCCGTCTGGCCAATCCACTCAGCCACCAAACCTGGCAGGGGCTCCTGGAACAGCTGGTCGAAGCCAACGGCGGCGGCGATCAGTCACTCTACCTGCAGGTGACCCGCGGCGTCGCGAAACGCGACCACAGCTTCCCCTCCGGCACCGAACCCACCGTCTTTGCCATGAGCAGCCCGATCGGTCCGGTCCCGGACAATTTGCGTGAGGGTATTAGCGCTGTTTCGGTGGAGGACTATCGCTGGAAACTGTGCCACATCAAGGCGATTGCCCTTTTGCCCAATATCCTGCTGCGGCAGCAGGCGGTGGACGCCGGGGCGGCCGAGGCGATCATGCTCCGTGACGGCTTTGTCACCGAGGGGGCGGCAAGCAACGTCTTCATCGTCAATAACGGCGTCGTGCTCACCCCGCCCAAAAGCAACCTTTTGCTGCCCGGCATTACCCGGGATCTGGTGGTGGAACTTTGCCGGCAAAACGGCGTCCCATGCGTGGAAGGGGCGATAAGCGAGCTGCAGCTCGGTGAGGCGGATGAGATCTGGCTCAC
>JAWOIT010000036.1:0-13751 GCA_046484535.1 Pseudomonadota bacterium
TACTCCCGGGATCAGATCGAGGGCTGGAAGAAAACCACTGAAGCCGTGCACAATGCCGGCGGGCGGATTTTCATGCAGATCTGGCACGGCGGCCGGGCCTGTCATCCGCTGCTCAACGACGGCAGGGAGGCGGTGGCGCCGAGCGCCATAGCGATTGAAGGTGAAACCCACACACCGGAGGGCATGAAGCCCTACACCGTACCGCGGGAGCTCAGCAAAGATGAAATCGCCGCGATTGTGCAGGACTTCCGCAAGGCGGCGGCCAACGCCATCGCCGCGGGTTTTGACGGTGTAGAGATCCATGGCGCCAACGGCTATCTGATCGATCAGTTCCTGCGCGACAGCGCCAATCAGCGCAACGATGAATACGGCGGCTCGCTGGAGAACCGCGCCCGCTTCCTGAGCGAAGTGCTTGAGGCGGTGACCGACGAGATCGGCAGCCAACGGGTGGGGCTGCGCCTCTCGCCGCTGAACAGCTTCAACAGTATGCAGGACAGCGACCCGGAGGGCTGGACCCGTTACCTGGCCGGACAGCTGAACCGATTCAGCCTGGCCTACCTGCACCTGATGCGCGCGGACTTTTTCGGTATACAGCAGGCGGAGGTCATCCCCATCGCCCGCGAGCATTACCAGGGGCATCTGATGGTGAACATGGGCTACAGCGCGGAAGAGGCTGCAGAGGTTATCCGAAACAAGATGGCCGACTCGGTGGCCTTCGGTACCGCGTTCCTGGCCAACCCGGACCTGCCCGCCCGCATCCAGGCCGGCGCCGCACTCAATACGCCCGACCAGGACACCTTCTACACCTCGGGCGCCGAGGGTTATACCGACTATCCGTTCATGGATGTCTAATTCCGTTGCGCGGTTCAAGGGGGAGCCCGTAGGTTGGGGTGAGCCTGTGAACCCCAACGATTGTTTGCCGCGTTGCGGGGTTGTTGGGGTTCGTTCCTCACCCCAGCCTACGCGCTTATCCTTAATGATTATCACCGGCATAAAGTCATGCCATCGGCACCCACCCCGGCAATTTCTGAATCCTGTCCAGCCAGGCTCGCACAGCCGGGTAGGGTTGCAGAGAAACCTCACCTTCCGGCGCCAGTAGTACATAGGGGTAACAGGCAATGTCCGCGATAGTCGCGTTTTCTCCCGCCAGCCAGTCGTTATCCTGCAACCTCACCTCCATCGCATTCAGTCCCGCGCCCCCCTCCTTCTGACACTGTTCCAGATTAAACGGCCGATTCAGACGTTTAATCGCTCGGGCACGTGCCAGGCCGTAAAGCAACTCATTTTCCGATACGGCGAGCCACTGCATCACCCTTGACTCGCCAACCGCATCAGTAGCAAGCCACCTGTCGTCACCATACCGCCTGGCCAGGTAGACCAGAATGGCCAACGAGTCCCACACCACGGTTTCCCCATCGACCAACAGCGGGATCTGCCCACGCGGATTGAGTTTCAGAAATTCAGGCGTTTGGGTCTCCCCTTTTAGAAAATCGGCCGGTACTCGCCGGTACACGCAGCCCAACATGGATAACAACAGGCGTATTTTGTAACAGTTGCCGGAGATAGGGTGCTCATAGAGTTTTATTTCGGTCACGATTTCCTCCTTGGTTAATGATGTGTCAGGGCCGTTTCGGTATCCGCTTGCTGCAATTGCAATAGACTTGATCCACACTCACTTCGGCTGCCCTCATGGCCGCAGGCCAGTGGTTTTTCCACCCGTCCCGCTGCTCAAGAATCCGGGCCCGGCCATTGACCCGTAAGCGGGTCTGCGAAGCAAAATCGATAAACAACAGTCCCACGTGCGGGTTCTGCAGAATATTGCCCAACGAGTTATACATTCGATTGCCGGAGTAGTCCGGAAACCACAGTCGCTTCGGATCGACCACATGGACCACCGGCAGAGACCTGCCCTCCGTCTCCGGCTCGGTTCCCTTGAAGCTGCAGTCGCAGTTGCCGGCCGCATCGGCTGTCGCCAAAAAGAAGAACGGCAGAAGCTCGATAAACATCGCCTTCTCATCATCCAGGCTGCAACCGATGATGCGGCCGAGTCGCCGGGCCTTGCCCTCATCCCAGCCGCTGTTGAACCGCACCTGTGCTTCATACTCACCAGGGTGAAAGGGAAAGTGATCGGAATCGTTGGTCATCGAGGTTCCTTAGCGTCTTTCCAGATGAGCGTAGTGCGGTTAGACTTATTTGTTAAACGATTAAATCAAATAGCACATATTAAGATTATGAATATATTAAAAAAGGACCTGGAACCCGAGCTGTTGCGGGCATTTGTCGCCGTGGTTGACGGAGGCGGATTCACCCGGGCCGCAGAGCGGCTGCACCGCACACAGTCCACCGTGAGCCAGCAGGTCAAACGCCTTGAGGAGCGGCTGGAGACACCGCTACTCAAGCGGGATACCCGCAGTCTGTCCTTGACCGAGAGGGGGGAGTTGCTGCTGGGGTACGCCCGCCGATTACTGGCGCTGAATGAGGAGGCGGTATCGGCGTTGACTGAGACCCGCCTACAGGGACATTTGCGTCTGGGTTCTGCCCAGGAAGTCGCTGATGGCGGTCTGGCCGAGATGCTCACTCACTTCAGCCGACTTCATCCCGGTATCAAGTTCGAGGTGCTGGTCGACGCAAACCTGAAATTGCGCGAAGCGGTGGAACAGGGGGAACTGGATTTGGCAGTGGTCTTTCAGGAGGTTGGCCAAGCGGAGAATGGAGGTATTGGCTGCGAGGTGATAGAGCGGCTGAGGCGGGTGTGGGTTGCCGCACCGGAATTCGAGATCATCCGGGGCGAACCTCTTCCACTGGTGCTGCCGATTGCCCCCTGCCTTTTTCGCAATTCCGTGCTTTCTGCATTGGATGATCACGAACTGGCGTGGCGAATCGTCCTTGCCACCCCAAGCCTTGCCGGTATTCGCGCAGCCGTGCGTGCCGGGCTGGGAATCGGGGTACGCACAGAGCGCTGGCTGGAAGCGGACCTGCAGATAATCGATGATGGCTTACCGCAATTGCCGGATGTGGAGTTGGTTATGCTCAGCTCCAGAGCCACAGATGAGTTGGCGACCGAACGCCTGCGAAGCGCCATTCGCTCCACCCTTCTTGACTGAGACGTAAAAACCGAAGCGGGGAGTATTCGACAATGGGAGTAGTGTGATTCTTCTACTGCATAAATCCTAATCCGCTCTACCTGCCTTTAAACCATTCTCACTTTCACCACAAAAGTCCGTTCATGCGCGAGGACTTTTACTCAGGTCACGCCATCTATATGTTCAATCAAGGTAACTACTCGCCCCCCAATAGGAATGATCTCACCGCAGAGGCGCAAAGGGCGCAAAGGCTGACTGCTTAAGTTGGTAGGGCTTGCCGAGCCTACGAAACGAACCGGCATCCTATCCGTTACTAACCACACGCCCCCGCATCACGATGCGCTTAACGGCACACCCTACAACGGATGTAGGGTTTGCCGAGCTTGCGAGGCGAACCGCATTGTCTACCACGCGAAAACCGAGAACAGGGCAACCACCGCTAGCGATCGGGATGATGTGGTGCAAAGCCCCGTAATAAGGAGTCTTTGCGCCTCTGCGGTTAGCTTCTTGGAGCGAGTAGTTACCAATCAAGCTGGAAATCGAGTGTAACCTACTGAGTTATTTTGAGAGTTTTAAGGATGAGACCACAGGCTTTGCCCACTTTAATTCTTGCTTTAATCCGTTGACTTCTTTAATTCGCGAAAAAAAGCTAAGCTGCAGCTAAACTGGAGTGCAAAAAGCCCCATAAACGCTAACCTGGCCAGCTTGGCTGTCAGAAGGAAGTTGCCGGCAAGGAGGACATATGTCCCGCAAGGTCTCCATTTCCATCGTACTCATCGCCCTTTTGGCTCTCCTGGGTTTTGCCGCATGGACGGTGCTGCTCAAACCCTCCGGCCTGCCGCCCGAGGGGTTTGCCCGAGGCAATGGCCGGCTTGAGGCGGACCTCATCGACATCTCACCGCGTCTGGCCGGACGGGTGGCAGACATCAAGGTGCGTGAGGGCGATCGGGTGCAGACGGGCGATGTACTGGCGGTCATGGACACCGCCGAACTGGAATCGCAGTTGCTACGAGCCAAAGCGGCGGTAGCCAGCGCCGAGGCGGCGGCCGGGGTGGCGGCGGCACAGGTGACCGAGGCCGAGGCGAGACTGGCGCTGGCCCGTAGTCAACAGGCCCGCGCCGAGACACTGAGCACGCGCGATGTGCTCTCGCAACACGACCTCGATATACGCCGCACCGAGACGCAGCTGGCCGAGGCCGCGTTGGCCGCCGCCCGGGCGAACCTGCGGGCCAAACAGCGCGGCGTCGACGCCGAGGCCGCCGGGCGCGCCGAGATCGCGGCACGTATTGCCGACAGCACGCTTTACGCGCAGGGCGCGGGACGAGTGCTTTACCGTCTGGCGCAGCCGGGGGAGATCCTCGGCAACGGCGGCAAATTGCTGACGCTGGTTAGTCTCGAGGATGTCTACATGGAGTTCTTCCTGTCCGCCACCGAGGCGCCGCGCGTCCGGATCGGGGACGAGGCGCGCATCGTCCCCGATGTCATGCCCGACACCGCCGTGCCCGCGGTCGTCACCTTCGTCTCGCCCCAGGCCCAGTTCACGCCCAAGCAAGTGGAAACCGTGACCGAGCGTGAGAGCCTGATGTTCCGTATCCGCGTGAGCATTCCACCCGAGTTGGTCGCCAAGCGGCTGGATCAGGTCAAGACCGGCGTGCGCGGCATCGCCTGGGTACGGCTGGCCCGGGATAACGGCAGCCTACCGGAATGGCCGGAGGGGCTGACCCCGCCGCTGCTCACCGAGACCGCCAAACCTTCCACCAATCAGCCATGACGCAGACCGCGCCCGTCGCCCGTCTTGAGCGTGTCAGCCACCGCTACGGCAAGGTGGCCGCGCTTCACGATCTGACGCTGGCGCTGCCGGCGGGACGGATGGTGGGTCTGATCGGCCCCGACGGTGTCGGCAAATCGACGCTGATGGGCCTGGTCGCGGGGGCCAAACGCCTGCAGCAGGGGCGTTTGCAGACACTGGGCGGCGACATGGCCGATGCGCGCCACCGCGCCGCCGTCGGCGGGCGCATCGCCTATATGCCCCAGGGGCTGGGGCGTAACCTCTATCAGGATCTGAGCCTGCGCGAGAATCTTGAATTCTTCGGCAAGCTTTTCGGCCTGGGCCGGGCCGAACGGGCGGCGCGCATCGAGCGGCTGACCCGCGCCACCGGACTGCACCCCTTCCTCGACCGGCCGGCGGGCAAGCTGTCGGGGGGCATGAAGCAGAAGCTGGGACTGTGCTCGGCGCTGATCCATGATCCGGATTTCCTGTTGCTGGACGAACCCACCACCGGGGTCGACCCGCTGTCGCGTCGTCAATTCTGGGACCTGATCGACGCGATCCGGGCCGACCGGCCGGGAATGAGCGTGCTGGTGTCCACCGCCTATATGGAAGAGGCCGCACGCTTCGACCATCTGGTGGCCATGAACGCGGGCCGTATGCTGGCCGAAGGTAGCCCGGGGGAGCTGATGAAACAGACCGGGACCGGCTCGGTGGGTGAGGCCTATGTCGCGTTGCTGCAACCGACTGCGACCGAGGCGCCGGATTCCACACCGAACCCTGAGCCTGAAGCCCTTCCGACCCGTGGGGACAGTGAGCCGGCGATCCGTGCCCGCGCCCTGACCCGGCGCTTCGGTGATTTCACCGCGGTGGATGCGGTGAGCTTCGATATCGCACGGGGCGAGATCTTCGGTTTTCTCGGCTCCAACGGCTGCGGCAAGACCACCACGATGAAGATGCTGACCGGGCTCCTGCCCGCCTCGGAGGGCGAGGCCTGGCTCTTCGGCCGGCCGGTGGATGCGCAGGACCTGGGGACGCGCCGCCGTGTCGGTTTCATGTCGCAGGCCTTTTCGCTCTACGGCGAACTGAGCGTGCGCGAAAACCTGCTGCTGCACGCACGGCTCTTTCATCTCGGCCGCGCACAGACGGATCGGAGGATGACCGACCTGGTGCCGCGCTTCGGCCTCGCCCCCTACCTGGACCAGCGGGCCGACGCCCTGCCGCTGGGACTGCGCCAGCGGCTGTCGCTGGCGGTGGCGGTGATTCACACACCGGAGATCCTGATCCTCGACGAGCCGACATCGGGCGTCGATCCGCAGGCACGCGATGACTTCTGGCAGCTCCTGCTGGACCTGTCGCGCAAGGATGGCGTTACCATCTTCGTCTCGACCCACTTCATGGACGAGGCGCTGCGCTGCGACCGCATATCCTTGATGCATGCCGGCCGGGTGCTGGTCACCGACACCCCGGCGGCGATCACCGAATCGCGCCACGCCGCGACGCTGGAAGAGGCCTTCGTCGCCTACATCTCCGCCGAGATCCCGCCCGAGCCCGCCACCGGCGCAGGACTGACGGCCGCGGTGGAGGGGTCGGAGAAGACACAGGATGTCTCCGGTTTCAGTCTGCGCCGCCTGCTGGCCTTTACCACACGCGAAGCGATGCAGGTACGCCGCGATCCGGTGCGGCTGGCCTTCGCCTTTCTGGGCAGCGCGCTGTTGCTGCTGATCATGTCCTTCGGCATCTCACAGGAAGTGCGCAACATCCCCTTCGCCGCCCTCGATCAGGACCGCAGCCCGGAAAGCCGAGCCTATCTCTCAACGTTCGAGGATTCGGTCTGGTTTCGGGGCCATGCACCGATCAGGGATGCCGATGAGCTGGAGCGGCGACTGGCAAGCGGCGAGCTGGCGCTGGCCCTGCAGATCCCGCCCGGCTTCGGCGCCGATCTGCGGCGCGGCAGCGGGGCCGAGGTGGCGGCGATGATCGACGGGGCCGATACCGGACGTGCAGGCACCATCGAAAGCTATGTCACGGGCGCCCACGCCCATGTGCTGGCCGAGGGGGCCGGCGCAGCGCCCGCGCTTGATATGCTCTCACAGCCTGCGACCGCAGGTCCTGCGGCACCGGTCGAGCTGGAGCCGCGGTTCCGCTACAACCCAACGATGGCCAGCCTGCCCGCCATCGGCCCCTCGATCCCGCCGCTGCTGTTACTGCTGTTTCCGGCGATCCTGATGGCGGTCAGTGTGGCGCGCGAGAAGGAGATCGGCACGATCACCAATTTCTACGTCACCCCCACCGGACGGGCCGAGTTCCTGATCGGCAAGCAGCTGGTCTATATCGGTATCACGATGCTGAATTTCGCCATCCTGACGGCGCTGGTGGTACTGGTGCTGGGCGTGCCGTTGCACGGTGACCCGCTGGTGCTGGCGCTGGCGGCGTTGATCTATGCGGTGGCGGCGACCGGCTTTGGCCTGATCGTGTCGATGATGACGGCGACCCAGGTCACGGCGGTCTTCGCCGGCACCATCCTGTCGGTCATGCCGACCCTGCAGTTCTCCGGCATGATGGAGCCGGTCTCCTCGCTGCAAGGCCCGGCGCGCGTGCTGGGCACCTTCTGGCCCACGACCTGGTACATGGCGATCAGCGTCGGCAGTTTCACCAAGGGGCTGGGGCTGGCCGATCTGAGCGGCGCGCTGATCCGGTTGGCGGCCTTCGGCCCGGTCTTCACCGCTCTGGCCATCCTCGCCCTGCGCAAGCAGGAGCGGTGATCATGCAGCGTCTGGCCAATATCTTCTGGCTGTTCGGTAAAGAGCTGAAGAGCGTGCTGGGCGATCCGGTGATGGTGGTGCTGATCCTGTGGTCCTTCGTCGTCGCCGTAATGCTGGAGGCGGGTGGTGCGGGGGACACGGTGCGCAACGCCGCCATCGCCATCGTGGATGAGGATCGCTCCCCCCTTACCCGGCAGATCTCCGCGGCGCTGGCGCCCCCGTGGTTTCAGACGCCAGTCGCCATGTCCCCCGACCGGGCGAGTGCCGCGATGGACACGGGACAGATCATGTTCGTCCTCTCCTTTCCGCCTGACTTCACTGCCGACGTGATCACCGGCAAGCGGCCCACCGCGCAGCTTCAGGTCGATGCCACGGCGGTGTCGCAGGCGCAGCTCGGCACTGACTACATCAGCAATATCGTCCAGTCCGAGACCCGCGCCTTCCTAACGGGCAACCCGGACGCCCCCGATCCGCCGCTGCGGCTGGAACTGCGCCGCGCCTTCAATCCCAACGGTGATCCGGTCTGGTTCAAGGCGGTTTCCTCGCTGCTCAACCAGCTGTCGCTGCTGACCATCGCACTGACCGGCGCGGCAATGCTGCGCGAGCGCGAACACGGCACCATCGAGCACCTGATGGTGATGCCGCTGACCCCGGTGGAGGTGGCGCTGTCCAAAGTGCTGGCGACCATGGCGGTGGTGCTGGCGGCCTTCATCGGCTCGCTTCTGTTTGTGGTGCAGGGGGTGCTTCAGGTGCCGGTGGCCGGGTCGGTACCACTGCTGGTCGCGGGGGCGGCGGTCTATCTGTGGGCGGCCGCCGCGATCGGCATGTTTTTGGGCACCATGGCGCGCAGCATGGCGCAGTTCGCGCTGCTGGTGATCATGGTGATCATCCCGGTGATCATGCTTTCGGGGGGCATGGGTGCGGTGGAGAGCCAGCCCGAGATCGTCCAGCGCCTGACGCTGGCGCTGCCTTCGCGCCACTTCCTGGCCTTCGCCAAGGCGGTGGCATTCCGCGGCGCGGGTATCGAATCGGTCTGGCTCGAACTCATCTTGATGGCGGCGCTGGGGGCCGCCTTCTTCGCCGCCAGCCTTGGCCTCTTCCGCCGCTCGATGAGCCTGAGCGGTTGAGACGCAGAAAAGGCTGCGTCTGCACGCCGTCATCGGTTTTCGCCAGGTGGCGGCGACAATCGACTATTCAGGGGTCGTCCTTTATCGCCTAGCCGTTGCCGGGAATAAACTTGCAAGCGGATGTCCAGGCCGCGATGAATGGTGACCGGATCGCGGCGGAGACCGTCGCTCCTACCCGTCCGAATTCAATACTGATATTTCACAAGGAGGCGTGTAGGGGGCGATTCATCAACGCACTGTCGCCAGCCAGGATTCTATTACCGACATGGCAGCAAGCGGCGAGCTAACACAACCGTTCAGGATTATGAGGTGAGTGATAACGATGCGCGAACGGCGCATGAGGATACGCCCTGTTCATATCCCGGATTATCCACGCAAAGCAATAGTTCCGGGCATGATGCACCGGGGCATTACCTCAAACGCAAATCGTTCTGCACCGAACGTACACCTTCCACGCCACTCGCCACCTCACCCGCTTTCTCGATCTCATCGCGTGTGCTCACAAAACCACTCAGTTGCACCACACCGCGGAAGGTTTCAACACTAATCTCCAGGGTTTTCAGGCTTGGCTCCTGAAAAATCGCCGTCTTCACTCTGGTGGTAATGGATGCATCATCAACATATTCGCCAGTGCTACGCTGTGTATCGGACGCACTGCAGCCAAGCATTACCGCCATCAACAGGCCAAGAAACACAACTGAAGCTCTATGTAGCTGTGTCATCGCACCACCCCGCATCGAATCAAAGAAAAAATCCGGCCATATCAATGTGCCGATTTCCTGTCGGCAGATTGCCACATACCACCGAATATAGCGGGAAAACCAGAAAAAACCAGAAAAAACCAGATTGTGACTTTGCATCCCCTGAAGCGTCATTCAACCCGTGATGACCCAGGCACAGCCATTGGTTTCAGTGCAGCGAATAACGATTTAGGGGGCCGTGCCATGTATTGCGGAATCCAACGTGGATTACTGGGCATACTGACTCAACCTATACGATGTTCAGAACGCAAGTCCATGCCGTTGAGGCATACCCTTTTCGTAAAGGTCACACCGTAAGTAGCGCCTCGTGAAGGCGTTTGGCGCGGAGGCCGACACTGCAGATTCCCTGGTGATTAGCGAATTCATGGTCACCTCGCGGCGCCGACCGATTAGGCCGGTGAGCGGCACAGCACCGCTATGCCATAGCTTATTCCAATATATAAATTATGGTCATCATGAAGTTTATACCCCACAGTTTGCTGTGTTTTATCCCACTAATGCTACGCCACTAATTCATTAGTCCACCTTGCCTCTGAGCCACAATGTCCTATCCTATTTTTTACCTTTTATTTCAATGTCTCTTACATATAGAGGCTTAGCGCTTACGCCCGATGACGATTTGCGAGGATGATAGATGACGTGCAGAACCCTCGCCGCAGTTAACCCCATCTTTGACGTTTGACACGGTTTAACAACCACCTGTTCGACGTTTAACGCAATGGAGGAACACATGATGAACTTTCACCGTATCATCCCGCATCAAATGATACGCACCATCGGCCTCATCCTGCTTGCCACCGCGTTCATAACGTCCTGCGCAAGCACTTCAGCAAGTAAAGAAGAGATGTCCGTTGCCAGTGAACAAATATCAATCGCCAAAACGGATTTAAACAGTGCCATCAGCGCGGGAGCCAACGATTATGCGCCGCTGCATGTCCGATCCGCCATGGATAAGATCAGTAGTGCAGAGAAGGCAATGGCATCAGAAGAGTATACGCGTGCCCGTCAACTGGCTGAACAAGCACGGTTGGATGCTCAGCTGGCTGAGGCAACGGCCCGTTCCGCCAAAGCCCAGAAAGCCGCCGATGCCGTAAAAGAAGGCGGCCGTATACTGCGCGAGGAAATGGAGCGTTAGACCGAGCACTCATCACAGGAGATTGCCATGAAAACGAAACACTTATTCCCCCTGTTCGTGATACCTATAGCGATTATGACCGGGTGCGCATCCGTACCACAAAACACCTCACTCGATGAAGCGCATACCATATACAACAGCGCCAGAAACGATCCACAAGTCACATCTCTGGCTGCGGTTGAGTTGAAACAAGCCGGTGACACGCTGAAGCAGGCTGACACCGCTTTGAGCGAGGGCGAAAGTACTGATGAAGTCGATAGCCTTGCTTATATAGCAAAACAGCAAGTCGCGATTGCGGAGCAAACGGCAAAACGTAAAACGGCTGAACAAGTTATCGAACAATCCGCTGCAGAGCGTGATCAGATGCGGCTTGATGTTAGAACCAGTCAGCTGGAGAAAGCTGCCGAAGAGATAGCCCGGCAAAAAAGAGAGCTTGAGGAATTGAGCGCAAAAGAATCGGAACGAGGTCTGGTGATCACGCTGGGTGATGTATTGTTCCGTACCAACATGGCAACTCTGGAGCCTGGTGGAAGGCGCAACATCCAAAAGCTGGCTGATTTTCTCGAACAATACCCGGAATATAAGGCACTGGTTGAAGGACACACAGACAGCATTGGCAGTGAAGCGATGAACCAGGCGCTCTCCGAACGACGCGCCAACGCTGTCAAATCGGCTTTAATCAACATGGGGATCAGCCCTGACCGGATCACAACACGCGGTTATGGTGAGTCGTATCCCGTTGCCGGCAACGACACGACCGCCGGTCGCCAGCAAAATCGCCGTGTGGAGATTATCCTCTCTGACGAAGAGGGAGAAATCACACCACGCAGGTAGAACGGAACACGCGACGGTTACCCCGCAAACCACCTCGTTTGCGGGATACACTTCGTGGGGAAAAGGAATAAATACGCCCTTTCCCCCATGAACAACTGAAACAAGAACAGCTGAACCTAAGCCTCACGCTAACAAAAGGAATTCAAGGACCATCCGGTAATAGGCCCCGTTCCACCTCATGGGCCTTTCATGGTATGAAACCACGCATGATCAGTGTGCTGTTCAGGGCGCAGGAATAGGGCTGGTAATTACGAACGTCGCAATCCTTAAGGCAGCGATGCCCATATAGGCATCGCACTGTGAACGGCGCGGCGCTGATGGGCTATCTCTTTTTACGGCCAACAAGCAGGAGTACTCCGCCGAGTACTATTCCTCCTACGCCGGCCCAAACGGGGACGTTGACCCGCTGCTTGTCTGATACCGACAGCTCGATTGAACCGATCGTGGCGTCATGAGTCTCCTTGGTGTAGCTAAAACCGCCATAGATCAAGCCCAGAACACCTGCCACTATCAAAACGATTGCCGCAATGTTGATGGTGTTCATTTCGTCTCCTTAAACATTGACTCATGGCTACCCATCACGGGTAGTTTTCCGGGGTTATCAATGAAGTCCTCATCCCTTCTCGGAGGCTATAACCTTCGCCCTTGAATGAGACGAAGCACTAACACGATAACGGCGATGACCAGAAGGATATGAATCAGTCCGCCCATGGTGTACGAGCTAAGCAAACCCACTAGCCATAGTAGAACCAGGATGACCACAATAGTCTCAAGCATGTTTTTACTCCTTTGCAGGTTACGCTTCTTCTCAATGCCACCTTCAGGAAATAATAGGAGACAGACTGCAGACCTTCCAGTTTGGCAGACGCAATTAATAGCCAGGGTCAAAAAGCCGGCGGCGGAACACTGTCGCTAATTCACGAGAAATCAATCGTAGCAGCCCCATTTTTAAAGCGACCAGGCATGGTATTCGGAGAAAGTAACCGTAGAGACACCGCTCACCGAAATTGGCCGACATGCCTACAGGATGCCCGTTCACCTGCGCATACCGGGGGCGTGCTGATTCGCACAGCACTGCGCGTCGATGCCGTAAGCTAACGTGGTTTTATCAGGGTGTCTGAGAGTGCGGAAGCAACCGGAAAGGAACAAGGCACTCGGGGGTTTCTGAAATAACTCCGTGGCAGCACGACCGGTGGGCGAAGTCCCGACCGCGATGAATGATGACCGAATCGCGGCGGAGGCTGTCGCTCCTACACGTTCGTCATCAAGGATACAACCCCTAGCGCCGTACCGCCGCCAGCTCCTGCTCACGCTGGGCGTCGATACGTCGGCGCGTGACCTCCTCCGGGGTGCCCATCAGTTCAAGTATGCGGCCGGAGAGCTGCAGGCTGGCCTCAATCGTCTCCATGATGACCTCCGTCGCGCCGCAATCCAGCAGGCGGCCGGCGTGTTCCGCATCGCGGGCGCGGGCGACGATCGCCAAATGCGGCCACTCGGCATGCACCACCTTGACCACATGCTCGGCGGCCGCAGCGTTATCCATCGTCACCACCAGGGCGCCGGCCTTGTCCAGTTGGGCGCGGCGCAGCATCTCCAGGCGCGAGGCGTCACCGAAATAGACCGGCATGCCTTGTTCTCGCGCCTCGGCCACGCTGTTGGCATCGGTATCGACCGCTAAATAGGCGATCACATCGGCATCCAGGGTGCGCCCCAGGATCCGACCCACCCGGCCGAAGCCTGCGATCACCACATGCCCCTCCAGCCCGCCGACCTGCTCGATATCTCCCTCGTGGGAGACTGTTGCACCGGTCGGCTCCAGCCGTTTCATCAAGCGACTGGAGGCGCCGGCGACCAGCGGGGTAATCACCATGGAGATCCCCGTCACGATCAACATAAACTGGCCGACATCCCCCGGGATCAGTCCCAGTGTCATCGCCAGCCCCACCACCACAAAGGCGAACTCCCCGCCCTGTCCGAGCAACAGGCCGGTCTCCAGCGAGGTGTGGCGGGGCAGGCCGAACACCAGGCAGAGGCTGGAAGTAATAACCGTTTTCAGCGCGAACAGGCCGACGACCGAGGCGATGATCCAGAGCGCCTGCTCGCCCACGACGCGGTAATCGATCCCCATCCCTACCGACATGAAGAAGAGCCCGAGCAGCAGGCCCTTGAACGGCTCGATGTCCACCTCGATCTCGTGGCGGAACTCGGTCTCGGCCAGCAACAATCCTGCGAGGAAGGCACCCAGCGCCATCGACAGCCCGGCCATGCCGGTAACGGC
>JAWOIT010000146.1:0-9060 GCA_046484535.1 Pseudomonadota bacterium
CCTGCGTGATGAGATGGGTGAGGCGGTAGAGGAGGGCATCGGCCTGCAACAGGCGGTCGATGCTTCCGACTTCCCGGAGTGGCACGACACCCGGCTCTATGAGCTGAACCACCGTGCCAACGCCAATTTTGTCTATCGGGAGATGGAGCTGGAGCTTTTTTAATACTTTCAGTCACTACTCATCCCTTTTCAGAAACCTTTTCACCGCAGAGGCGCAAAGTTTTTCTTTTTCTTCTTCCTGTTATGGATGTCACAGGATTTTGCCAAGGAGAAAGATATCGACCCGGCATGTCTTGCCAACCGCGCAGCCGCCCCGGTAAGCCATGACAACCTTTTTCATTCGCTATTGGGTCTATACGATATTCAGACAGCTCTTTATGACAGGGAGCTGGATGTCTTCTCGAGTTGCCGTGGTGCTTACGATTCACCTTCGCAGAGCTTGACCCTTCACACCGATCGTGACGGCGGCGCAAGCGCCCACAATTAAACGCGCCGACCCGGGACACACCCTCTAAAGCCGTGGCTTCAATGCAAAACCACTCTTACCGGCCAATCCGCCGATAACCATCACCGATATTTTCCGGCCATCGTCGTCTGTGCGCGTGCATTCGTTCAGGATCGTGTTCTGCTTTCCCCCGCCCTTGGTTTCACCGGAAAGTGGGGTACAATAGCAGCGAGCGGTCCGGACAAAACAAGCATCAACCCCGGCATCACAGGGCAAAGGCAGGTCTCGGGACAATTATTCATCAGTGGCTTATCCCTCCCTGATGAAATCAGAACCACTCCACTTCCCGCTATTGATGCATAACAAGATACACACGAGGCATAACATGCGGTTTGAGGGTGTACCGACACCGGGTGAACAGGTTATCCCCGACACCCATAACTTCTTGAAAATTATTTTTCTCTTTGCGCTACTCCTGGGGGCTTTTAGCGCCGCGGTGGCCGGTGTGGTTCAACTGGAGCGCTATCAACTGGATAGCTGGATGGCGCCGGCGGCCAAATGGACTTGGTTGCTGTTGATGGGTGTTATCGCCAGTGCGGCCGTGCAGGGGCTTGGCGTACTCGCCCATGACGCCGTCCACAAAGTGCTATTCGGCCGGCTCTGGCTTAACGAGCTTGCAGGGGGAATCATCTCCGCCTTTTCACTGCTTCCGTTCAATGCCAACCGCCGCTTTCATCTTCTTCATCACCGCTTCTCCCATCAACGGGACCGCGACCCCGAGCAACCAATGCACAAACACAACCTGCTTTTTGCGATCTCCGGCGGCTCCTTGATTGCCCTTTTTTTGCAGTACCGCATGCTTCTCAGCAACCTTTTCGCCGCATCTTCCGAGCAACAACGACGGTTTGGTGCGGTTAAGGATCTGATTTACCTTTCAATGGGGTTCGGCAGCTATTTCATTCTATTGCCATGGTTCGGCCTGGATCCCTTGTACACCTTCGTGCCGCTGTTTCTGACCCTTCCCGTTGTCTTCGGCATACGCGCTATATCCGATCATTACGGCTTGCCGGAGGTCGTGCAAAAACGACCGCAACAGGATGCGGCTGCGCCGGAATCAAACCGTATCCTGTATGAAGTCGGCGGCTGGGTTATCCTCACCCACCCGTTTATCGAATGGTTGTGGAGTAACGTCAACTATCATGAGGTGCATCATAAATTTCCCTACCTGTCGCATCGCTATCTGAAATCGACCTTTGCCGCGACCCGCAACGCACTACCCTATGCGGTTGCCGATGGCTACCTGCGCAACCTGTGGCGCCACCGCAAACGCCGATACTATCAACCGGACTAAAGCGACTTCCGAATTTCCATCATTAACGGCATTTACACCTCTTAAATAAAACTGATCTCACCGCAACGGTGCGCCTATCGGCACACCCTACCACTGATGTAGGGTTTGCCGAGCTTGCGAGGCGAACCGCATTGACTACCCCACGCGAGAACCGAGAACAGGACAACCACCGCTAGAGATCGGGATGATGTGGTGCAAAGTCCTGTAATAAGAAGTCTTTGCGCCTCGCGGTTAGCTACAAGGGGGCGAATAGTTACCTTAAAAGTTAAAATATCATTGACATGGATCAACTCATTTAAACTTTTAACAAATAATAAACTGGAAATGTGACCGATTTGGTGTATGTTTAAATTAACTGCCCTGAAAAGCGGTTACGTCGTGTTCACGACACACTGGCAAGGACTGCTTCCTTCATAACGTCCGGCATTAACAATCACAGCTTTGATGCCCGGCATAATAGATAAAGGGGGAGTCATAACATGCACATGATATGGACTGACGATCTCAACACCGGTATCCCCGAGATCGACGCTGAAAATCAAAAAATCGTCAAATACATCAATGCCCTATCTGACGATAAAGCTTCCGGCAACACAGAAACCCTGGGCTCTACCCTTGAAAATCTCCTCGACTATGCAGTCAATCACTTCCTGTTCGAAGAACATTTAATGGAGCAGGCGGACTACCAGTTCCGCGCCTCCCACGAAGCTTTTCATGAGATGTTCGCCAAAAACCTGGCCAAGCTCAGGGGGCGCTTCAACGACGGTGAAGACGTTACCGATGACCTCATCACTATGCTTAGCGACTGGGTCAATGTTCATATTCGACAGGAAGACCAGAACTACGCTGCCACGGTGAGTCAAACGATTGAGGAAGAGGGTGGCCGGTCCTGGGTCAGCGGGGTGATGAAAAAACTGTTTGGCTAAACCCATCTGACCGAAATAACAACTAAATCACTACTGTTTCTGCAGCGCTGATTGATGATCACCGCTGCAGAAAAAGGCGGTGTGTATTGATTTAGTTAGTCATCACCATTGGGCGCCACAAGCTGGATATAGTCCCGATATATGCAGCGATCCATTATAACGGTCATTCCCGCCTGTTTCGCCCTGTTTGCCGCCGCTTCATTTACCACCCCATCCTGCAGCCATATCGCCTTGATTCCCAGTTCTATGCACGCATCGACGATGGGGTCCACATGTTCCGAAGCACGGAACACATCGACAAGATCCGGCACAACAGGAAGGGCGGACAACTCCGGCCAGGCCTTCTCCCCGAGTACCTCATCCACCGCCGGACGCACCGGAATGATACGGTAACCAAACTCCTGCATCGCCTTCGAGACACTGTGACTCGGTCGCGAAGCCTTGGGTGACAGACCGACCACCGCAATAGTCTTCACTTGTTGCAGCAATGTCTTTATTTCATCGGGTGACGGGTTGGCGAAGGACATCATTTCGTATCCGCTTGTTGACGTACACCCAGCATAAAGCCTTTCCACCCTTTTGATAAGGATGCTCTTTATGCAAACGACTGGAAATCTCGCAAAGACATACCAAAGTATGGGATAGAGAACGCGGTGTTTTCATTCACACCACCGCCGCCTGTGCATTGTTTTCACCCAAGTAAAGGAGATGTTATGCCAATTACCAAAGAAAAACTGATCCAGGAGCTGAACAAGGACCTGGAGTTGGAGTACGCCGCGGCGGTGCAGTATGTCCAGCATGCCGCGGTGTTGACCGGCGCCCAGTACGAGGGCATAAAAAAGGAGTTGGTAATCCATTCACAGGAGGAGATGCAACACGCAGTGATGCTCTCCGAGCAGATCGATTTTCTTGGCGGTGTGCCGACCATCGATGTGGAGCAACGTGATGTCGCCGAGGATGCCAAAACAATGCTGGAGCAGGATCTTGCCGGCGAGGATAACGCCATCCGCCGCTACAAGGTCCGCATCGGCCAAGCCGAAGAGCTACGGGAATACGGGCTGCGTCGGCTACTGGAGGATATTCTCATTCAGGAGGAGGAGCACAAGCGCGATTTGCTGGACGCGCTCGGTTGATGGTCGCATGAAGGCGGAAGGCCGTGAGCATACTGGAGCGTTATGAGGGAATGCGCCCGCCTGCTCACTCATCCTGCCGGTTGCCGGTGCGTTCAACATTGCGCAGCTTCAGATGCAACGCCGCTTTGGCCAGCATATGGGCGCTGACCGGTGCGGTGATAAAGAGAAAGAGGGTGATCAGCAACTCGTGCAGACTTATCCCCTCGCCGCGGGTACTGAAGTAGATCACCGAGCCGACGATCATCCCCCCCACGCCCAGCGTGGTCGCCTTGGTCGGCCCGTGCAGACGCATATAAAAATCGGGTAAGTGCAACAGACCGAGCGAACCGATGAGGGCGAAGGCCGCCCCAATCAGCAGAAAAAGTGAAATTATCACTTCAAGTAACTGTTCCATCATTACTCCACGATATCCCCGCGCAGCAGGTATTTGACCACCGCAACGGTACCGACAAACCCCATCACCGCGATCAGCAGCGCGGCCTCGAAATAGAGTTCGGTGTCCCGGTGGACGCCGAACAGCACAATCAGCGCGATGGAGTTGATATACATGGTATCCAGCGCAAGGATTCGGTCCGGCAGCGACGGGCCGCGCAGCATGCGCCACAGATTCATCAGCATCGCCAAGGTCATCATCACAAACGCCGCTTGGATCGCCAGGGTCAACATTCGAAGATCTCCTTCAAGGGCTGCTCATAGCGTTGCCGGATATGCGCGATAAGCGCCTGCTCATCCTCCACATTCAGGGCATGGATCAGAAGGGCCTTACGATCGGCACTGACATCGGCCGTCACCGTCCCCGGGGTAAGCGATATGGTGCTCGCCAGCACGGTGATCGCAAACTCCTCCTGCAACGCCAACGGATAATGGACAAAAGCCGGCTTCAGGCGGCGGGCCGGGCCGAGGATCAACATCGCCACCTGTGCATTGGCAATGACGATATCCCAAATCACCATCAGGCTATAACCGAAGATCGGTCTCACCCGCACACAGCGCGGCCGATCGGGCCAGAAATCCCCGGTCAACCGCGGCACTGCCAGAGCCAGCACCGCCCCCAGGAAGATCTGCCCGGGCGCCACCGAATTGACCAACAGCAGCCAGATAATCAGCAGCAGCAGACTCAGCAGCGGGTGCGGCAACTTGAATAGCGCTTTCATGCTCCCTCCCCTCCCGTCAATCCGGCATCACCGAGGACCGCGCCGATATAGCCCCGGGTGTCTAAAAGTTGCCGTGCGGTCGCGTCGATGTACTCCATCAACGGCCCGGCAAACAGTGACAGCAGCAGCGGCGCCGCCACCGCCAGCACGGCGGTCGGAACAAGTTTCGCACGGTCCATCGGCACTTCCTTGACATGCGGCTCGTCGGTCTTCCAGAAAATCCGACTGCCTGCACGGCTCAGCGCGATCAGCGCCATCAGCCCGCCCCCCAGCACGATGGCCCAAAGCCAGGCCATCTTCGCCCCCGGCTCCACCGATGAGAGTAGCACCAGCTTGGCGACAAAACCCGACAACGGCGGCATGCCTATGACCGCAGCCGCACCGATAAAGAACAGCACACCCGGCAATATGGGATGATTCATCGCCGGGGCGAACTCGAGCCGGTCCTCATGCATGCCCCGCTGACTGCGTATGATACCGATTAGCAGGAACAACCCGCCGCTGACCAGGGTGGTATGCAGTTGGTAGTAAAGCGTGGCACTCAGGGCGGCGGCGTTCTGCAAGGCAAAACCCGCCAGCAGGGTGCCGCTGGAGAGAATCATCAGGTAGGCGACCAGCCGGCCCAGGCTTCGCGCCGCCAGGGCGCCGATGCCGCCGAGCAGGAGCGTCGCCAGCGCCGGCGGCCAGAGCCAGTCGACGGCCACGTTCGCCAGCAGCCCCGCCCCGGCGCCGAACACCAGGGTAAAGACCCGGATAATGGCGTAGACACCCACCTTGGTCATGATGGCGAAGAGCGCCGCCACCGGCGGGCTGGCGGCGCAGTAGGCGCCGGGCAGCCAGAAATAGAGCGGCAGCAGCGCCGCCTTGAGCGCAAACACCACCAGCAGCAATAGCGCCGCCGCATGCAACAGGCCCGCATCGGCCTCCCCGACAGCGGCCACCTTCACCGCCAGGTCGGCCATGTTCAGGGTACCGGTAATGCCATAGAGCACGCCCACGGCGATCAGGAACAGGCTGGAGCCTGCCAGGTTCAGCAAAACATAGTGCAGCCCGGCACGGCTGCGCGCCTTGCCCCCGCCGTGCAACAGCAGAGCGTAAGAGGCGATCAGCAGGATCTCGAAAAAGACGAACAGGTTGAACAGGTCGCCGGTGAGAAAGGCGCCGTTCAGCCCCATCAGCTGGAACTGAAACAGAGCATGAAAATGGCGCCCGCGCTGGTCATCGCCGCGTAGCGCATAGAGCAACGCCGGCAGACTCAATGCGGCGGTCAGAAGCAGCATCAGGGCCGAGAGCCTGTCCAGCACCAGCACGATGCCGAAAGGCGCCTGCCAGTCGCCCAGCGCGTAGACCCGATAGTCACCATCCCCCGCCTGAGTCAGCAGCAGAATACTGAGCGGCAACAGAGCGGCGGTCGCCAGAGACGAGATTATGCGCTTTTTATGCACCTCGCTGGAACGGCCCAGCAGCAGCACCAGACCGGCGAGCAGCGGCAGCACGACCGGCAGGATCACCCAGTGGCTCACTGTTTCCCCTCCCCGTCATCTTCATCCGGGCCGTCCACATGATCCGAGCCCAACTCCCCATAGGCGCGCAGCGCCAGGGTCACGGCAAAGGCGGTCATGGCGAAACCGATCACGATGGCCGTCAGCACCAGCGCCTGCGGCACCGGGTCCGAGGCGGCCCCCTCGATACCCACAACCGCCGGCACCTGCGCATCCAACCGTCCCATGGTGAAAACAAAGAGGTTCACCGCGTAGGAGAGCATGATCAGACCCATCACCACCGGGAAGGTACGTGCGCGCAGCAGCAGATAGAGCCCGCACGCGCTCAGCAGGCCAATCGATGCGGCGATCAGCAACTCCATTACTCCTCCTCCTCTGCCGGCTTATTCAACAGGGTGATCTTGCCCAAATTGGCCAGCACCAGCAGGGTACTGCCGATGACAGCCAGAAAGACGCCGAGATCAAACAGCATGGCGGTGGCCAGCTCAAACTCACCCAGCAGCGGCAACTCGAAGTGGCCGAAAGCGCTGGTAAGGAGCGGACGGCCGAACAACCAGCTGCCCATGCCGGTCAGTGTTGCAATCAAAACCCCGAACGCAGTCAGTTTGATGTAATTCAGATAGAGACGCTCCCGGGTCCAGGCGGTGCCGCTGGCCACATACTGCAGAATCAGCGCCACCGAGGCGACCAGGCCGGCGATAAACCCGCCGCCCGGAAGGTTGTGACCGCGCAGCATCAGATAGACCGCGACCACCAGCGCCAACGGCAGCAACGGCCGGGAGATGGCGGCGAGGATCATCGGGTAGCGGTCCGCCGCCCAGGGGCGCCCCGTTTCATCGGTTTGCGGAAGGTAGAGCCGCAACCCGCTGAGCATCACCAGGATGCCGATGGCGGCGATCGCCAGCACGGTGATCTCACCCAGGGTATCGAAGCCGCGAAAATCCACCAGGATGACATTGACCACATTGCCGCCCCCACCCCCCGGCACACTCTGCTGCATGAAGTAATCACCCAGGCTCATCTCATAGGGGCGGGTCAACACCCCCCAGGCCAGCACGCTGACGCTCGCCCCGGCGATGCCGGCGATCAGGGCGTCACGCCACTTGCGCGGCGCGGAGGATTCAGCCGGAGTCTGTTGCGGCAGAAAGTAGAGCACCAGCACCAGCAGGATGATGGTCACCATCTCCACCGACAGCTGGGTCAGCGCCAGGTCCGGGGCGGCAAAGCGGACAAAGGCGACCGAGACCACCAGTCCCACCACGCTCAACATCACCAGCGCCACCAGTCGCCGCCGATGCCAAATCACCGTCGCCAACGCACTGACCCCCAACGCAAGCGCACCGACCAGGGTCACCCCGTCCACCTCACTTTGGGCCAGCGGACCGCGAAGCGGCGTATCGTAGAGGCCGTACCACACCACCGCCACGGTGCTTACCAGCATCAGCAACAGATAGCGCTGCAGTGACCCATTCTCCAGCAACGCGGTAAGGCAGCGTGCGTAGCCGATAAGCTTGCCCAGCCCGCCCTCAACCACCAGCTTTGCGTCGAACGGCCGGAACCAGCGGGCATGCATCGCAAACAGCCGATAGCGCAGCAGGTACATCAGGCCGCCGCCGATAAGGGCGATGATGCTCATCAGCAACGGCGTGGTAAAGCCATGCCAGATCGCCAGGCTATAGTGGGGCAACTCCGCGCCGATGGTGCCGGCGGCGGCAGTCGCCAGCAGGGGCGCGACGGTCAGAGCGGGGAAGATCCCCACCAGCAGGCAGAGCGCCACCAGCACCTCCACCGGCACCTTCATATAACGCGGCGGCTCATGGGGCGTGCGGGGCAGGTCGATAGGCTCGCCATTAAAGAAGACATCGTGGATAAAGCGGATCGAATAGGCCACCGCAAACACCCCCGCCAGGGTCGCCCCCAGCGGCAGCAGCCAGTTCCACTCCCCCAGCCACCCCTGGTGCAGGGTCTCGGCGAAGAACATCTCCTTGCTGAGAAAGCCGTTGAACAGCGGCACCCCGGCCATGGACGCGGCCGCCACCATCGCCAGGGTGGCGGTGTGCGGCATATAGCTCCACAGGCCGTTGAGCTTACGCATATCGCGGGTACCGGACTCGTGGTCGATGATTCCGGCGGCCATAAACAGCGAGGCCTTGAAGATCGCATTTCGTGCGCCAGCACCGCGGCGAGCTCGCTCTCATTCGCGGTCTCGAGCAGCAGCCCGGAATGGATGCCCACGAACCCCCCCGGCAGCGCGAACGCGTTGATCGCCGGATCGCGCACCATGAAGAAGTTGAAGTTGCGGTTGCCGTCGTGCGCGAGGCTGGACAGGCGCAGCCCCAGGGCCTGCAGGTATTCACCCACTTCGGGATCTTCGAGCAGCGTGCCGGATTCGCGCAGACCGCGCATCACCATGCGGCCGATTCGGTACTCGTCCTCGATGCTCAGGGTAGCCTGGGCCGCGGTGCCCATTTCGGGCAGCTGGTCCTGCGCCGTCTGGGCCGCCAGCGGGCCAGGGAGCAGCAGCCACGCCGTGAGCCAGTCCGGCCGCG
>JAWOIT010000048.1:0-5008 GCA_046484535.1 Pseudomonadota bacterium
AGGGTCACGGTCAGCGGGTTGAGCGCCGGCAGCGGGGCACCGGCCGGGTGGGTGTTGGTCTTCATCCCGGCGGGGCTGGTGGGGGAGGTCTGCTTCTTGGTCAGGCCGTAGATGGCGTTGTCGAACACCAGCACCACCATATCCATGTTCAGACGTACCGAGTGGATCCAGGGGCCGGCGCCGATGGAGAAGCAGTCGCCGTCACCGGTGGCGACCCAGACATCCAGCTCGGGCCGATGGGCCTTGACGCCGTTGGCCAGCGGCAGGGCGCGGCCGTGCAGGCCATGCAGACCGTAGGTGCCCATGTAGTGGGGCAGGCGGCTGGAGCAGCCGATACCGGAGACCGCCACGCTCTTCTCGGGCGGCAGTTGGGCATCGCGCAGCACACGGTGCACGGTGTTGAGGACGGCAAAGTCACCGCAGCCGGGGCACCAGCGCGCTTCACCGCCGGAGTAGTCACCGAGGGTGAAGTAGCGCTCGAAGACATCGAGTGACCAGTCAGCTTTAATACCAAACATCGTTAGCTACTCCTTAGGAATTCAGGGCGTTGAGGCGCTCGTCGATCACCTCGACCAGCTCGCCGGGCTGCAGCGGGTGGCCGTAGACCATCGACCAGCAGTCGACATCGACCAGGGTCTGCATGCGCAGGATGTTGGCCAATTGCGCGCGGCGACGGTTCTCCTCATTGATCAGCGGGGCGTCGGCCTTGTCGCTGTAGTTGATCTCGATGGTCATCACCCTCTTGAAGCGGGCGAAGATCTCCTTCAGCCCCGGCTCCAGCGGTGAGAGGAAGCGCAGGTGTACGCTGGAGACCTTGTGACCCTGCTCGCGGTGAATATCCACCGCCTCCTCGATGGCGCCGAGGGTGGAGCCCCAACCGACGATCAGCAGGTCGCCTTCCTCGTCGCCGTGGATGGTCGGCGGCTTGAGGGTACTCTGCAGGGCCGCCAGTTTGCGGCTGCGGTGTTCGGCGGTGGTCTGGTTGGTCTCGGAGTCGTAGGCCACCTTGGAGCGGTGGGTGTGCGACAGGCCGGTCAGCACATACATGCCGTTAGGCTGGCCCGGGATCGGCCGTTGGGAAAGACCGGTGTTCTCGTCCCAGTCGTAGGGGGGGACGCTCTTGTCCCACTCGGACTGGTCGACCGGGTCGGCCAGCCACTCCTCCTGCAGCTCCGGACGCTCCCAGGGCTGCACCCCGGTGGCCAGGTTGGCGTCGGTGAGCATGATCACCGGGCCGCGGAAGGACTCGGCCAGCTTGCGCGCCATGATGGTGAAATGGAAACATTCGGCGATGGTCGCCGCGGCGATGATGATCTTGGGTGCATCGCCCGGCATGCCGAACAGGGAGGAGAGCAGATCGGACTGTTCCACCTTGGTCGGCAGACCGGTGGAGGGGCCGCCGCGCTGAACGTCGACCACCACCAGCGGGATCTCGCCCATCACCGCCAGGCCCAGCAGTTCGGTCTTCAGCGCCATGCCGGGACCGGAAGTAATGGTGCAGGCGGTCTTGCCGGCGTAGGAGGCGCCGATGGCGAAGCCCGCCGCGGCGATCTCATCCTCCGCCTGGTGCACGAAACCGCCGACCTTGTCGAACACATCGGCGATGTAATGGGAGGCGGAGGTCGCCGGGGTGATCGGGTACATGGAGACCAGGTCCATACCGGAGGCCATCACACCCAGACCGAGGGCGGTGTTGCCGTTACAGACCATCATCGGTTTGTCACTGATGCCGGCTTTGACCGGAATATCGTAGTGGTATTCGACATTGTCGCGGGCAAAGGCGTAGCCGGCGTCGAACAGGTCCTGATTGATCTTGACCACCTTTTCGCCCTTGCGGCCGAAGGCCGCCTCAATCTCCGCGTGGCCGATGGTCACATCACGGTTATAGATGTGACAGAGCATGCCGAGGACGAACATGTTTTTGCCGCGGCGCGGATTGGCGACCAGTTTGAGGCACTCCTCCTCCAGCGGCAGCTCATGGACGATAAGACCGTTGTCGCGGAACTCCTTCACCGCATTGGTATAGGCCTCGCGGATCTCCTCCTGCGGGTCGTTGGCCCACTTGTTCTCCAGCAGGACGATGGTGCCGTCCTTATAGGCGCCGTTGGCGATACGGGAGAAGAGCACCTGCTCGTTGAAGGCGACCACGAGATCCGCCTCGTTGCCCATGTTGGTGACATATTTCGAGCCGAGACGAATACGGTTGCCGCTGGCCCCGGCCGGTGAGCGGGCGGGGGGCTGGATCTCCGCCGGGATGATCTCAACGGTCCACACACCGTTGCCCATCTTGGCGCCGATGGTGCCGAAGGTCTGGCCGCACTTTTGTGCCCCTTCGCCGGAGTCGCTGACGATTTCGACGATGTGCTCGTCGATCTGTACCGGGGCCTTGCCCGCCTTGGCGGCGTCGTCGAGGTCGACTATGTTGCCTGTTGCCTGATCTGTCATACCGCTGTCCTGTTAATAAAGACTCAATTAATCGTGATGTGTTACCGGGTGGAGGCGCTCAGTTTGGCCGTCCACATAATGGTTCAGCGCGCCGAATGCCTTGCAGAGAAAGTGACCGGCTTATCAGCTGAACTCGAAAATTCGAGGAGGGGATACCGCGACCATGTCGTCTGCGATTTGGAGTCCCTCCATGCGGCCGTACATGGCTGGCCGCAGTGTTTTGCAGGGGTGATGTTTTGTCATCCGGATCAGGGGTTTGCACCCGCATCGTTCCGGTAGAAAGAGGCCGGGTAATATGACAAAAGGTAGGGTGTTGGTCAAATTTCCCGCACAGCCAATGCGGTTGAATGTTGAGCGATATTGTCGGAATTTGACGGCCTGTTCGCATCATCTTTAACCCTCCCCCAACAAGGCCTGCTCATACTCGTGGCGGAAATGGTAGAGGGAGCTCTCCATCACCTTGAGCGCACCGTCGAGCATGTGGCAGCGACCGGCGCCGGGCAGGATTTTGCTGAGATTGATCAGTGCATCCAGGTCGGCACGCGAGCCCTGTCCGGTATCGATCTTGTTGAGCAGTAGCGCCGCATAGTGGGTGCCGGTCCGACAGGGCGGGCACTGGCCGCAGGAGGAGTGGGCGAAGAAGTTCACATATTCGCTGACTCGCTTTACGATGCCGGTGCCCTCGGAGATAACGATCATCGCCCCGGTGCCCAGGCTGGAATGGCGCTCACGCACCGACTCGTAGTCCAGCGGCACATCCAGATCCTTGGGCGTGAGGATGGTGTTGGAGGGCCCGCCGGTGAACACCGCCTTGAGTTTTTTCCCCAGCAGCATGCCGCCGCCGTACTCATTAATCAGGGTGGACAGCGGCGTGCCCATTGGCAGCTCGTAGGCGCCGGGGTAGAGGACATCGCCGGTCAGACAGTAGATCTTGGTGCCGGTGGATTCCCCCAGCCCCAGGCCATGGAACCACTCCGCACCGTTGCGCAGGATGTGCGAAACATTGGAGAGCGTTTCCATGTTGTTGATGAGTGTAGGACGGCCGTGCACGCCGGATTCGGCGGGGAAGGGGGGCTTGCCCCGGGGGAAGGGGAATTTGCCTTCGACGCTCTCGATCGCCGCGGTCTCCTCACCGCCGATATAGTGGCCGGAACTGGCCAAAACCTGATAATCGATAGCTTGACCCAGGCCCTGTTCGATCTTCGCCATCAGCGCGGAGTCCTGCCACTGGTCGACAGCCTGGCGCATGGATTCAAGCGATTCGGTCTGATCCGGATTGATATAGAAGATGATCTTGTCGATGCCGCAGGCCAGCGCGGTGATGGTGGCCCCCTCGATCACCTGGTGCGGCGTCTCCTGCAGCAGGATTCGGTCCTTAAAGGTGCCGGGTTCATCCTCATTGCCGTTGCAGATAAGGTATTTCTTTTCGCTGCTCTCCTGCGCGGCGACATACTCCCATTTCCTGTAGGTAGGGAAACCGCTGCCGCCAAGACCGCGCAGCCCGGCCTGTTCAATCAGCGGGATGATCGCCCCCGGCTCCTGCAGGGCCTTTTCCAGCCCCTTGCCACCGTCCGCGGCGAGCCATGCCTCGAGATCGGCACCGACGCGATGCTTTTCGTGCAACAGGACCTGGTTGAGTCGGCTCATTGGGCACCCCGTTGATATTTGTTTGCCACAGAGCGCACAGAGATCACAGAGGCATCAACGGCTACATACCGAGCAGCATTATCTAACTGCTGGTGCCGGCTATTTGTAGAGTATTTCGCCGTAATCATTACTCTGTGCCCTCTTTGTTCTCTGTGGCAGTCGTTGATTTGCGTCGATGCCGGCGCAGGCCGTCGTAGTCGGCATCGTCGTCGAACTTGGCGCAGTCCGGGAACAGCATCGGGCTTTTCAGCTCCATCGGCATCCCGGAGATGGTCAGTTCGCGGCGCAGGCGGCTCAGGTGCTCCAGACCGACCTGTTTGTGTCCCTTGCTGTGGCGCCGGCCGGCGGCATGGGAACCGGCGCGGCGACCGAAGCTGATGATCTCCAGCAGGGCATTGCCCATGATGCGGTTCTTGCCGTGGATGCCGCCGCTGGCCTCGCCGACACAGTAGAGGCCGGGCACGGTGCTCTGGCCGTCGGCGTCGATCACCACGCCGCCGTTTTGATAATGAAGAGTCGGGTAGATAAGCAGCGGCGACTGGCTGGGGTCGATGCCCGCTTTTTTGCCCAGATTAATGAGTTTGGGAAAGCGTTTGTGCAAAATGCCGGGGTTGCGAAGCTCCAACCCCGGGGTGTCGAGCCAGACGCCGCAGCCTTCGTTGCCATCAACCCGTACGCCGCGACCCTCGGCACACTCCCTGAGGATCGCCGAGGCGACCACATCACGCGGCTTGAGCTCGTCGATAAACCGCTCGCCGTGACCGTTCAGCAGCCAGGTGCCGGCGGAGCGGACCCCTTCGGTGATCAGTGTGCCGGCCAGGTGTTGCGGATAAGCCAGCCCGGTGGGGTGGTACTGGAAGGAGTCCAGATCGCGCAGCTTCGCCCCCAGACGGTAGGCGAGGATCAGCCCGTCGCC
>JAWOIT010000120.1:0-32092 GCA_046484535.1 Pseudomonadota bacterium
AAAAGGACCGGTCATCCGCCATTTTCCCTTATTTTCTCCGGAAGGAAGATTTAATGCAACTGACCGGTATCCGTTAGCGTCCCTTTTCTGTGAAGACAGTCACGGAGTGTGATGCCCTGCAAGGTATTTATCGTGCACGCTGTTTAGGATACCGCGCGATATAACTTCGACATGGCGGGGAACGAGGGCGGTGTTAAAAAGACACCGGCCTTTCACCTCCCCGTAGCGGCAATGAATCCTTGGGCAGAGGCTGGTAGAGAGGTCTGATGAAAAGTCTTCATTTGAAATGGTCTGTGTTGTTAGCTGCGGCACTGCTGTTGTCAGCCTGTTTTGCGCCGAAGACGCCGCAAGAGGTTACCCAATCTTTTTGGCGGGCGGTCATTAGCGATGATGTGGGCGAGGCCGTGAGCCACTCAACCCTCACCGATGCCCGCGACTATGATGCGTTCTCGCTTGACTGGAGCGGTTTTCAGCCGACCTGGGGGCGGGTGATCATTGAGGGCGACGAGGCTCGCATTGAGTCCGAGTTTTCCAAGGGCGAAGGGCAAACTGTCGAGACCCGGGAATTCATCACCTATCTGGTGCGCCGCAACGATGTATGGAAGGTGGATTACCTGCGCACCGCCGAATCACTGCGCGCCGGTCCGCTGGAGCGGCTCTTCGGCCAACTCGGAGAGCTGGGCGAGAGCCTCAGCCGACAGTTCGGGAACACCTCGCAGGAGATCAATGAAGAGATGATGCGACTTGGCGACCGGCTCAAACAGCAGTCCGAATCGTTGAGCCGGGAAATGTCCGAGGGCATCGAGCGCTACAGCGAGGAACTTCGCCGCAGCCTTGAGGAGTTGGCCGAGTCCGTCGAGCGGGCCCTGGAAGAACGTGAGAGGAGTCTTTCGGAGAGTGACAAGCGCACTCTTAAAGAGGTTGCGTCAGATCTGAATGAAGGCAGTGAAAACCTCGAAAAGCCGAGCATCGACTCCCTTGTCGAGAGCAGTCAAAGTGCGACGAGCGCCCGGTTGCGACTGAGCACCCTGGACGATGAGGCCGTCGGCCGCTACCGGCAGCAGTGGCGCGAGTGGCAGGAGGAGTTTGAGGCCGAGCTGGAGGCGATGTTTGCGGCGCTTTCGGCCATGGCCGATGAGCAGCGCTGAGCTTCCAGGAAACCCTAATTTCAAACTGCAATTTGTGCATCACACCAAACAGCTTATTGCCGATCCAGCTTGCGGTAGCTGATCGCCTCGCTCAAATGCGGGGTTTGGATCGATTCGCTGCCCGCCATATCGGCGATGGTCCGGGCGAGCTTGAGAATGCGCTGATGGGCGCGGGCGGAGAGCCCCAGTTTCTCCGTCGCCTGTTCCAGCAGTTGCGCCCCGCCGGCATCCAGCCTGCAGTAATTTTTCACCCCGCGATTGTCCAGCCGGGCGTTGGCCCCGGCTCCCCGCTCAAGTTGAAGCTGACGGCACTGCTCCACCCGCTCCCGAACAGTCGCGCTGTCCTCTTCCTGCGGTTGCTGATTCTGGAGTACACCCTTTGGCAGGGGCGGCACCTCGATGTGCATATCGATGCGATCCAGCAAAGGCCCGGAGAGGCGGTTGCGATAACGGGCCACCTGCTCTTCGGTGCAGCGGCAGCGCCCGGAAGGGTGGCCCAGGTAGCCGCAGGGGCAGGGGTTCATCGCCGCGATCAGCTGGAAGCGGGCGGGGAAGCGGGCCTGGCGTGCCGCCCGTGAGATGGTGATGTGGCCCGATTCCAGCGGTTCGCGCAGCACCTCCAGCACCTTGCGATCGAATTCAGGCAGTTCATCGAGAAACAATACACCGTTGTGGGCCAGGGAGATCTCGCCCGGACGGGGGTGGCTGCCGCCCCCCACCAGCGCCACGGCCGAGGCCGTGTGATGTGGAGCGCGAAACGGACGTTGCCCCCACTTTTCAATGCGGAAGCCCTGTTCGCTGATGGAGGCGATGGCGGCGCTCTGCACCGCATCCTCCTCATCCATTTGCGGCAGGATGCCGGGTAGGCGACTGGCCAACATCGTCTTGCCGGTGCCGGGCGGACCGAACATCAGCATACTGTGGCCGCCGCTGGCGGCGATCTCCAGCGCCCGTCGTGCATGGGGCTGGCCGTAGACCTCGGCAAGATCCGGCGACTCATCGAAGGTTTGGGGCCTGTCAGGGGGCTGGTGAAGAGGAAGCGAAGACTGTCCATGCAGATGCGCCACCACCTCCAGCAAATGCTCGGCGGGGAGGATTCGGCTATCGCTGACCAGCGCCGCTTCATCGGCGTTATCCTGTGCTATGACAAGGCTTCTTCCCGCATCCCGTGCCTGCAGCGCCACCGGCAAAATCCCGCGAACCGGGCGCAATTGTCCTCCCAGGCCCAGTTCGCCGACAAACTCATAGCGGGAGAGGCTGTCCGAGGGCACCTGACCCGAGGCGGCGAGGATGCCCAGGGCGATGGGGAGATCGAACCCGCCCCCTTCCTTGGGCAGATCCGCCGGTGCGAGGCTGATGGTGATGCGCCGGGCGGGAAACTCAAAACGGGCGTTTAGCAGCGCGGCACGCACCCTGTCCTTGCTCTCTTTCACTGCCGCCTCGGGCAGGCCGACGATGGAGAGGGCGGGCAGGCCGTTGGCCAGGTGAACCTCAATGGTGACTTCAGGCGCCTCGATGCCGACGGCGGCACGGCTGTAGGTAGTGGCAAGTGACATGGAACCCTTCCTCTGGATGATTACGATAGATACGTCCTGTGTATCGCGATCTAGCCTAACGACAATGCTTCCAAACAGCAATTTTTACGATTAATGGACGGAATTGTCGGGGGTTGCGCTTTCGGAGATATCTGTGAGCGAGGTGGCAGCTTTATAGGTTCGGGTAGGCAAGAATGAGTGTAAAACAACATCATGACAAATGGATTGAATAAACTGTCCCGGAGTCGCTATCGATACGGATTAGTGCCTTGTCAGTCCCTCCGGGCTTGATTCGCCCTTTGCGTGTGTATCCATGCCCATTCCGGTTAACGTGCGGTATGTAATGCCGGTGTTTGAGCATGAAAAGTAAAGATCGCAAGAATGTGATACGCATCACAGTTTTTGGGGAATACCGTCTATATTCTAAAAACCGTGCACAGCACTTGGTTATTGGGTTTTGAAAAGGGCACACTTGACCGAAAGGTCTTGTTCGCAAAGTAACCGGTCTAAGGGGTGGCGGGCTACCCTACTGACAGCGGGACTGCCAAAACAACGCTACTGCTGCGTACTAATGAAAATGATAATAATTATCAGCAGAGCTTGATACAGCAATCCTTTGCCAGTTCATAAACGCTTAATACCTCTATAGATACACACGTGATCGAACGGTTGCTGTGTCTTGTGCCTACGGCGGCCTAAATAACCGACAATTATAGTTGGTTTATAAGGGCCATAAAGAAAACAGACACATCAAAGCTTGGAGAGGGGAGTTATGAATGCTGTAACGCAATATGAGGATGATGTCCGCACCGCAGGCGTTGATTATTTCAACCCGGATGATTATTTGCTCAATACATTACGCCGTGCCGCCTCCAACGAGCAGGACATACTTATAGAGGTCGACGGCATCGGTACGTTATTGTTGCTGAGCAGTCGCGGCGAGTATTTCCCCTCCGTAACCGACATGGCCGTTTTCCTTACCACTGCTCCCGAGCAGTGCAAGCTGACCATTCTCCCGCAAGGCGATGAGCGTATTCCTTCTGAAGATATTATCGGTCGAAACATAGACGAGCTGATGTGGCAGGCAGCCTTTCATGCTTCACAGGGGCGCATGATGCGAGGCTGTTACCGTGACGATGTGGTGGAGCTTGAGCATTGGCCGAATTTGAGCCGTCTGCCGCACACACCGCAAGCCATGCGTATCGCCGCTTTACTGTCGAACCACCCAACCTCGATCTTTTTTGCGATGCGCCTGCTCAAGGTGGCGCCCGCTGAGATGTATCAGTTTTACAGCGCCGCGCGTGCCGCGGGGCTGGCCCGGCCGATTAACCGCAAGCCGGAAGAGCCGAAACTTGAGCCGCACCGCAACCAGACACTGCTATCGGCCCTGTTGGGCAAGATAGCCCGTATCTAGGGGGAAACGGGATGGAACACAAAATACTATTTGCCGGTCCGGTAGGCGCCGGAAAAACAACCGCCATCGATAGCATCAGCGATATTCCGGTGGTAGCGACCGAGGCCAAGGCCAGCGACGATGTGGCGCTGCGCAAAGCCAACACGACCGTGGCCATGGACTATGGCACGCTGGACCTGGAAGGTGCGGTGAAGATCCATCTCTACGGTACGCCCGGTCAGGAGCGCTTCAGCTTCATGTGGGACATTCTTGCAGTGGGCGCGTTGGGGCTCGTGCTGCTTGTGGATAACGCCCGAAAAGATCCGCTGGCGGACCTGGAGTTTTATCTCAAGTCCTTTAAGCGCTTCATCAGCAACAATGCGGTGGTTATCGGTGTGACCCGTATGGACACCAAGCCGCGTCCCGGCCTCTACACCTTCCATACAAAGCTCCGGGAACTGGGCATCAAGGCGCCGGTGTTCGAGGTCGATGCCCGGGAGAAAGAGGATGTAAAAATGTTGATGCAGGGCTTGCTTGCAGTGCTTGACCCGGGTGTCAAGCGTTAACAGGGCGGTATTCATACGATGACAAGTGCCGTGATGACATTACAGGGCTTTGGGGTCGCCTTCGGCGAGAAGGTGGTGCTGAGCAGCGTCGACCTGGAGATCCCCGAGCGTCAGATCACCATCCTGCTCGGCCCCAGCGGCACCGGCAAGTCCACCCTGCTGCGCACTCTGGCAGGGTATAACGACGCCAATCCCAACCTGCGGACCTGGGGACAGGCGAGCTTTGCGGGGCGTCCCGTCAGTGAAGGGGAGCGGCCGGCGCTGGTATCCCAAAATGCCCGTTTGATGATGTCGACGGTAATGGAAAACATCGTCCATGAGCTGCCGGAGCGGCATAACCTGACAGTGCGGCAGCAGCGCGAATTGGCGCAACGCCTGTTGGAAGAGGCCGGCTTGAAGGAGTTGTTGAGCCGTCTGGATGAGCCGGCGATGAATCTGACTCTGGCCCAGCAACGCCACCTGGCCATTATGCGCGTAGCCGCCGGCGGTAACCGTTTGGTGTTCATGGATGAGCCGACCACCGGTTTGACTGACCGGGAGGCGGCCCGGCTTCTCGGCTATATCAACGAGGAGAGCAAACGCCGGACCATGTTGGTGGTGCTGCACAACCTTGCCCACGCAAAACAACTGGGGAGCGGGCAGACGGCGCTCCTGGCCGGCGGCCTGGTGCAGGAGGCGGCGTCAACCGATGCCTTTTTCGCCGGCCAGGAGAGCGAAGCGGCAAAGGCCTTTGTTCGTACCGGCTCTTGCGCCGTGCCGGCCCCCGATGCGGATCCCGAAACACTGGACCCGGATGTGGCGCCGCCGCCGCCGATCCCGAAAGAGGCGAAGGCGTATGTCAGTGACAGTTTTGGCCCGCGCGGTTTTCTCTGGCTGAAAAAGGGACAGCTGGCGGGCACCCCGAGACCGGGAATCGTGCAGAAGATCGACTTCGACCTCCAGGCCCTCAAACGGGTCGGCGTCAGCTGCCTGGTGTCGCTGACCGAGAGAGAGCCGGATTTCGATGACTTGAAAAAATATGAGATCGCCAACATCTGGTCACCGATACCGGATATGGGCGCCCCCTCGATGACCCAGGCGGCGAGAATCTGCCAGGATATCGAGCGGAATCTGCAACAGGGGGAAGTGGTAGCGGTGCATTGCCGCGCGGGGTTGGGCCGTACCGGCACCATACTCGCCACCTACCTCATCTGGGAAGGGGCTGACGCACTCACTGCCCTGGAGACCGTCCGGCGGGTGGAACCGCGCTGGGTGCAGTCCGAGGAGCAGGTCGACTTCCTGGAACGCTTCGCCTCGATGATGAGAGAGCGAAAACCATCATCAGGGACCGATATCAAGAAAGCAATGTAACGTTCTATCTATCCAAGCAATATAATTTAATGAGGAAAAACAGATGTCAGATCTTAACGGTGCTCTGCAATCGGCAATCAGCAACATCCCGGAGTGTGTAGCCGGTGGTTATGTGGATCTCAACAGTGGTATGCTGCTGGGTATCAAGACCGTCGACTCGCACCCGGATGAGGTCCTGGAACTTCTCGCGGCGGCGACGGCCGACCTGTTCCAGGGGAACAACGTCGTGACCATCGAGAACATGTTCAAGAAGGCCCGCGGGGTGGCGATGGACGATCACCACTATTTTCAGGAGATGATCGTCAACAGCGACAACCTGATCCACATCTTCATGCGTGGCAAGACCAATCAGGAACACGTCGTGACCTTCGTCTGCCGTAAATCCGCTAATCTGGGCATGGTCCTGACCAAGGCGCGTGGCTCACTGGCGGAGGTGGAAGCGGCCGTTTAACCAAGGGTGCCGTCGGCATATCCTGTCGGCGGCATTTGATGTAACAAGCGGTATTGGGGGGGTAAATAATTATGAATACAATGGAAGAATTAACCGCACCGTCACATCCAAAAGCGAGTGCGACACGTTCGATTTTGCGTGAACTGAATACCTCGTCGGGAGAGATCGAGGCCTCGGCCGCCATCACCAGCGATGGGTATATCATCGGTGCAGTGCTGGGCGAAGGGGTCGATGAGGATCGTTTCGCCGCCATGTGCGCCTCTTTGTTGGCGTTGGCCGAGCGCGCCGCCGAAGAGATTTCACGCGGTGATCTAAAGCAGGTGATGATTGAAGGCACCACCGGTTTAATGTTGCTGGTGCATGCCGGTAAAGAGGCGGTTCTGGCGGTAGCCGCCAAGCCGACGCTCAATCTGGGAATGGTATTTCTGGAGGCGCGAAAAAGCGCCGCAAAGCTTGAGACCTTGCTGGAGTCCTGAACAGGCTCGATCTCAAGGGAAATAGTATGACCGTTTATACCATTCATTACCGGGATAACGCCTATCAGTGTCGCAGCGATGAGACCGTACTGGATGCGATGCTGCGCCAGGGTGTTGAACTCTCCTTCTCTTGCCGACATGGGATATGCCATGTCTGTCTGCATCGAGCTGAAAGCGGCCGACTCCCCCCCGAGTCGCAAAAAGGGCTGGATGCGGCACAGCAGGAGGCAGGGTTTTTTCTTCCCTGTTGCTGCAAGCCGGTGGATGATCTGACCATCGTTCCGGCTGAAAAGGACGCCGGCAAGAAGCAGGCAAAAATGCAGTCCCGCTACAAAGCCGGCCCCGATCCGGAGATGTGGGCCGCGCTTGATGAAGGCCGGTTATTGACCGCGATCCTGGAAGATTTTTACGGGCGTGTGTTCGAGGATGAACGACTGGCCCCCTTCTTTGAGGGGGTGACCAGGCAGCGCGCCATCGAAAAGCAGTTTCTCTTTCTGCGCCAACAATTTACCGGGGAGAAGGTCTATTTCGGCGATCGGCCGAAAAACGCCCATCACTGGATGGTGATCTCCGATGAACTGTTTGACTACCGCGAAGGCATCATGGTGGAGACTTTGCGCCGCCACGGTTTGCCGGCGCATCTGGTGGAGCGTTGGCGACTGCTGGAGGACAGTTTCCGCGACGATATCGTCAAGGATAAACCCTGGAAGCGTAAAATGGGTGATATCGAATTACCCGTTGAGGGCTATGGCGAGCTCGTGATGGAAACCGGCTCACTCTGTGACGGCTGCGGTGAGGAGATCGATGCCGGAGAAACCATCCGCTACCACTTGAGGATGGGGCATGTGTATTGTCCCACTTGCATGCAGGGCAGGGTGTAGAACATATCCACGCATGGGTGAGCGGCAAAACTTTTGACCGTTTCCGGATCAGGCTGGGTCGGTTTTTCCGCCCCTGACTCACTCCTGCGTTTTATGTATTAGAGACTTCTCCAACTCCGCCACCTGTTTTTCCAGCGCCTCGAGTTTGGCCCGTGAGCGCTGCAGGACCTGTGCCTGAACTTCGAACTCCTCCCGGGTCACCAAATCCATCTTGCTGAAAGCGGCGTGCAATACGCTGCGAATGTTGTTCTCAAAATCCTCTTTCAGAACAGTAGCCCCTGGCGGCAGAACGCCACTCAGGCGCTTGGTTAGCTCTTCGATCACTTTTGTATTCATCTACTCATCCCGCCTGTTTTTATTCACGTCCCAGTTTACGCGATTTTGACTCGAGTTTATGCCCCATAACGGTGCACTACACTTGTGCATGGATGTCGGAGCCTGCCCATGCTGGTGCGTGGTAAAGGTGCGCGGCTGTCTGTACTTAATTTATCTGCTTGTTTTATAGGGAAAAAATAAAGTTGGCACAGCTGATGCTTTAAGCGTTGTGAAGGGCAATCCGGCCGTGAATAAACGTTTTTAACCACACAACACACTAGGAGCAAAACAAATGAGCAAGATCAACAAATCTCTGGTAGCCGCTTCTGTGCTGGCTGCGATCGCCGCCAGCGGTAGTGCAATGGCGGAAGTTTCCATGAACATCGGTGCGACCAGTAACTACATTTGGCGCGGCGTCACTCAAAGTGGTAACGATGCAGCCCTCTCCGGCGGTCTTGACTACGCCCACGACTCGGGTTTCTACGCCGGGACTTGGACCTCCTCTCTTGGCGGCGGTCTCAGCGGCGGACTTGAAGAGCTGGATTGGTACGCAGGTTTTGCAGGGGGCGGTGATACATTCGGCTACGATGTCAATCTTACCGCCTATACCTACCCGCAGATGGAAGATTCCGATTTCACTGAATTGGGAGCCTCCGTTTCCTACTCCATGTTCACTGTCGGCCTTAATTCTACAGTCGCCAGCGATGTTGATGATGCTGACGGCAGTGCAGAGTCGTTCATCGAGGGAGACCTGTATACCTATGTAGCTGCTTCCTTCTCACTGGAGAATGATTATTCCTTCGACGCGACGTTCGGCAATTACGCATTTGACGATGACGGTGTAAACGGTGCTGAACTGGACTACACCCACTACCGGCTGGCGGTGACCAAGGCGGCCGGTAACTTCGGGGATATAACTTTGGCCTACGATGCGACCGATATGGATGATGACCCCGCCACTGTTGACACCAAGGAAGATGGGGCTCTCGTCAGCTTAAGCTGGAGCAAATCGTTTTAAGTAGCACGCCCAAGCTGGAAACGACCCGCCCGCCGGGCGGGTAAACCAAACGGAGGATATATCACGATGAAAATGGTTACAGCAATCATCAAGCCATTCAAGCTCGATGACGTGCGTGAGGCCCTCTCCGATATCGGAGTACAGGGGATCACGGTCACCGAGGTTAAAGGTTTCGGGCGACAAAAAGGACATACCGAGCTCTATCGCGGGGCGGAGTATGTGGTGGATTTTCTGCCCAAGGTAAAGGTTGAGGCGGCGGTGGCCGCGGATCTGGTGGACCAAGTGATCGAGGCGGTCTCCAAGGCGGCCAATACCGGAAAGATCGGCGACGGTAAGATCTTCGTCTCAAGCCTTGAGCAGGTTGTTCGTATTCGCACCGGCGAGACCGGCGTCGAGGCCCTTTAACGGCGGCTTCGATACATGTTTGGGTAAATCGCGAGGTTTTTACCAATGGAGAATCAAATTTTTGAGTTGCAGTACGCCATCGACACCTTCTACTTTTTGGTGTCCGGCGCACTGGTAATGTGGATGGCCGCCGGATTTTCCATGCTGGAATCCGGTCTGGTCCGTTCGAAAAACACAGCGGAAATTCTAACCAAAAACGTGGCGCTGTTCGCCATCGCCTGCATTATGTACATGATCGTCGGGTACGACCTTATGTACGAGGGGAGCCTGTTCTTAAGCGAGATGGCCCCGGCGCTGGACGATGCCGCCGTGGCCGGCCTGTTGGCCAGTTCAGCCGAAAACGGTTTCGGGGGTGACTCTGTCTACTCCGGCGCCTCGGACTTCTTCTTCCAGGTGGTGTTCGTCGCCACCGCCATGTCCATCGTCTCCGGTGCCGTGGCCGAGCGGATGAAACTGTGGGCCTTCCTGGCCTTCGCCGTGGTGATGACCGGTTTCATCTACCCGATGGAAGGAGCCTGGACCTGGGGCGGTCAAGAGGTGTTCGGTATGTTCAGTCTGGGCGACTTCTCTGACTTTGCCGGTTCCGGTATCGTTCACATGGCCGGTGCGGCCGCTGCCCTGGCGGGTGTGCTGCTGCTCGGTGCGCGTAAAGGAAAATACGGTGCCAATGGCGAGATCAACGCCATCCCCGGCGCCAATCTGCCGCTGGCGACCCTGGGTACCTTCATCCTGTGGATGGGCTGGTTCGGCTTTAACGGCGGTTCGGTGCTGAAGCTGGGTGATATGGCCAGTGCCCATTCGGTGGCGATGGTGTTCCTCAACACCAATACCGCCGCTGCAGGCGGTGCCGTGGCCGCCATGATCACCGCCCGCCTGCTGTTCGGTAAGGCGGATCTGACCATGCTGCTCAACGGGGCCCTGGCCGGTCTGGTGGTGATCACCGCCGAGCCGTCCACTCCCACCGCGTTGCAGGCGACTATCTTCGGCGCCGTCGGTGGCGTGCTGGTGGTCTTCTCCATCCTGACTCTGGATAAGATGAAGATCGACGATCCGGTGGGCGCCATCTCGGTACACGGTACTTGCGGCCTGCTGGGTCTGCTGCTGGTGCCGGTCACCAATGACGGGGCCTCCCTCACCGGCCAGCTGCTGGGTGCGGTCACCATCTTTGTCTGGGTCTTTGTCGCCAGTCTGGTTGCCTGGATGATCCTCAAGGCGGTTATGGGCCTGCGCGTCAGCGAAGAGGAGGAGTACGAAGGTGTGGATCTCTCCGAGTGCGGACTGGAGGCCTACCCGGAGTTCACCGGCACCAAAGGTTCGGGGATCTAATTCACTCACGAAAACCTTTGGCGCGATAAAGGGCACCCCTCGGGGTGCCCTTTTTTCGTGCGGTGGAGCGCCGGCTTTTCGCGATGCGTCAACGCGTCCCGTTCGTTATAGGCTGAACTGCTCCACCGCATCGCTCGCCCGCGACAGCGACCTATGCCCGGGTGACAAAACCGATCCTAGATTTCCTTGTGCGTGCCATCGCAAAACGGTGAATTTTTGCTGTGTTTGCAGCCGCAAATTCCTGCTTTTCGTTTCTCATCTATGGTGAACTTCTGCGGCACAAAGCCGGTTCCTTTGTGACTGCCGTCACAGAAGGGTTGTTCTGCGCTTTTGCCGCAGGTACAAAACCAATAGTCACCGGCCTCCAGCTCGACAATGTAGGGTTTTTTCTGTGCAATGGTCGGTTCTGACATGAATGTATTTCCCGTATGATGAATCGTGTATAGCCGCGATTCCATGGTGAAATCCCGGCAATTGAACAGGTATGATGTGGTGGCAGAGGGATTAACAATCAAGCGGCTTCGTACACGCCATGTGGGTCCTCTGGACCTGGAGCTGGCCCATGGCGAGTGTATGGTTATCACCGGCCACAGCGGTGCGGGTAAAACATTATTGTTGCGCGCGATTTCAGACCTGGATGAGCACAGTGGTGAAATTTCGCTCGACGGTGTTGCCTGCCCTCAGATGTCGGCGCATGAATGGCGCAGCCTGGTAGGTCTTTTGCCTGCCGAGAGCCAGTGGTGGTGTGAACGGGTCGGTGAGCATTTTGCCGGAAACGTAGACGCGTTTCTGTTGGCGGAGCTTGGGTTACCGTCGGAGGCGATGGAGTGGGATGTGACACGATGCTCCACCGGAGAGCGGCAGCGACTGGCTTTGTTGCGGTTGTTGCAGCAGAGACCGAAAGTCCTGTTGCTCGATGAGCCCACCGCCAGTCTGGATGAAATTAATACCCTGCGTGTGGAGGCGGTGATCGAAAGGCTTCGCCAGGAGCAGGGGGTCTCTGTGCTTTGGGTAAGCCACGATGCGGGGCAGACAGCGCGTGTCGCCACTCGAAAACGGACAATCCGTGACGGCCGGCTTGAGGGGGAGGCGGTATGAATCTAGTCGTATTGACGCCTCTGGACTTGCTTTTGGCTGCATCACTGGTCCTGCTGTTAGCCTGGATAAGCCGGCGCATGCATTTTGGCATTGAGAATCGTCTGGTGGTGGCGGCACTGCGTACGACCGTTCAGCTGATGCTTATCGGTCTTGTGCTCAAGGTGTTGTTCGATAACGCCACTATGATCTGGGTGGCGTTGTTGGCGGGCATGATGCTCTTGATTGCGGGCCGGGAGGTGATGGCGAGGCAGGAGCGGCGTTTTGCCGGTTGGTGGGGTTACGGGGTGGGGACCCTGTCCATGTTCATCTCCTCCTTTGCGGTGACGGTACTGGCCTTGGTTGTGTTGGTTCAGCCTGAGCCGTGGTATCTGCCCCAGTATGCGATCCCGTTACTGGGGATGTTGCTGGGTAACACAATGAACGGAATCGCCCTGGCGCTGGACAGGCTTACCACATCCGCCTGGCGGCAACGACAGATAATCGAGGCGCAGCTGATGCTGGGTAGAACGGCGGCGCAGGCAATCAGTGATATCCGGCGCGAGAGTGTTCGGGTGGGGCTGGTGCCGATAGTCAATGCCATGGCGGCGGCGGGTGTGATTAGTCTGCCGGGGATGATGACCGGTCAGATTCTGGCAGGCGCCCCGCCGATGGAGGCCGTCAAATACCAGATCCTGATAATGTTTCTTATCGCTGCGGGAACGGGGTTTGGTACGCTTGGGGCTGTCTGGCTGGGGGCCCGGCGTCTGTTTGATGAGCGTGAGCGCCTGCGGCTCGATCGCTTGAGTGTTTAATGATCTAAGCAGTGTGTCTGTGTATAGGAGTCACCTGGGTTGGGTGTGAGTATCTGGAGCGGGATTAAAACCAATTGGAGTGGAGCGGTCGTTGTTATGGTAATGGCGGCTTTGCTGTCGGTCTTTTATGTGGCTTATGAACGGCACAGCCTCAATGACTACCGCGGTGAATTGCGCCAGGGAGTGGCATCCTCGCTGACGACAATCAAGGAGAGGATGAGGGCAGCACTTAAGAGGCGAATCTTTCTCGCACACAGTATCGAAAGTTATGTTCACGCCGGCGAGTCGATCACGAAAAAAAGTTTCGACCAGCTGGCCTCGAGTTTGATGCTAAGCACGGGAAACGAGGTATTGCGGAGTGTCCAGATCGCGGTAGGGACAACCGTGAAATATGTCTACCCGCTGCAGGGCAACGAAGCGATCCTGGGCAAGGATTTGTTGACACTGCCGATGCAAAACGAAGTGGTTCAACGCACTATCGCCGGGCAGGAGATGGTCTTGGCCGGACCGCTGGAAAGTGTACAGGGCGGCACGGCGGTTATTGCGCGTAATCCCATTTATATCGACGAGGGGGGAAGTCGACGTTTCTGGGGAATGGCGATGGTCGTGATCGACTGGGAAAATATCCTGCAAGATTCCACTATCACGGCCCACCCGGAACTGGAGCTCGCCCTGAAGGGGAAAGACGGTCTCGGGAGTGAGGGTGATCTGTTCTTCGGTAACGCGGAGGTTTTCAATACCAGTCCCGTTACTGAATCGGTGACGGTGCCCGGCGGTGAGTGGATTATGGCCGCGCATCCCCGTGGCGGATGGCCCGAGGCCCTTCCCGGCCGGACCCTGCAACGTATGCTTGCACTGATGATTGGTGCCCTACTTCTATTCGGCGCATGGTTCGTGGTGCAGTATCCGTTAATTCTTCACCGTAAGGTTAGGAACGCAACCCGTGAGCTTGAAAAGGGGAAAGCGGCGCTTGAGCGACGCGTTGAAGAGCGCACAGCGGAACTTGCCGAAAGTGAGCAGCGCATGCGCCGCCTGATTGATATGTTGCCGTTTCCCGTTGCGGTGACGCCCGTTAAGGGAGGTGTTCACCTCTATGCCAATGAGCCGGCGGCGGAATTGTTCGAGACCGACCTGGCCGATGGCGGCAAGGATGTTGCGTATTACTATGCAGATCCGGCGCAGCGGGAACAGGTCGTTGCTCTGTTGCGACGGGATGGAAAGGTTTTGGGTCATGAGGTGATGCTCAAGGGACAAAAGGGCAAATACTTTTGGGGACTGCTTTCCATTGTTCCGATTACGTATGCGGAACAACCGGCTATGCTGGTTGCGGTAACCGATATCAGCCAACGCAAGGAGATGGAGTTGGCTCTGACGGAGAGTGAGAGAACGCTGCGGGCCATTTTCGAGTCGGTGCAGACCCCGATGGCCATTGCGCGGGCTTCGGATGGGGTTATTCTGCTGATGAATGATGCGGCGCAACAGTTATCCGGACTCTCACTGGCGGATCTGGGAAAGGCCAGGGCACAAGATCTCTATTGCGATATTGAAGATAGGAAGGCCTTGCTGGCGGCGCTGCAGCGTGACGGTTATGTGAAGGACATGGAGGTTTGCATGCAAAGCACCTCCGGTGAGAGGTTTACCCTGCTGGCCTCTCTGACCTATATCGACTACAACAATGAGTACTGCACGCTTGCCAGCTATACGGAGATCACTGAACGGAAAAATATCGAGTTGGCGCTACAAGAGGCCAATGCAGAGGCCAAGCGGGCAATCCGAAGCAAGAACGAATTCCTGGCGACCATGAGCCATGAGATCCGCACACCGCTTAACGGGGCGCTGACCATGCTTCGCCTGCTCTCCCGCACCCCCTTGACGCCGGAGCAGGAGGAGTACGTTAACGCGATCAATTATTCGGGCGAATCCTTGCAGACCATTCTCAATGATGTGCTGGACTTGTCCAAGCTTGAAGCGGGGATGCTGGAGCTGGAGGAGACGAGTTTTAACATCCACCGCCTGCTTGATGACATGGAGTGGATGATGAAGCCGAATGTTGACAACAGCCAGGTAAGCCTTCATCGCAATATCGACTCCCGCATACCGCAACAGCTTCGCGGAGATCCGACACGGATCCGGCAGGTGTTATTTAATTTACTGGGCAACGCCATCAAGTTCACTGAAATCGGTGAAGTGGAGCTCATCGTTGAGTTGCTAAAAGAGACCAAGGATGGGGTCCTGTTGGAATTTCGGGTGCGCGATACGGGAATAGGCATCCCGCAAAAGATGCAGGAGCGTCTGTTCGAGTCATTCACCCAGGCGGATTCGAGTGTTGCGCGCCAATACGGTGGAACCGGTCTGGGGCTTGCGATTTGCCGACGGATGGTCGAGGGGATGGGCGGTGAGATCGGGCTGGAAAGCGAAGAGGGCAAGGGCAGCGTCTTTTGGTTCCGGCTTAAGTTGCTCCGGGCCGGCGACAGCGAGGTGAGGGTTAACAAGAAACCGAAACCGAAGTCGCTGCCCTCACTGAAGGTCTTGTTGGTCGAGGATGATGCGATAAATCGTCGTGCGGGAAGTGTTTTGTTGCGCCAGGAAGGGCTCGAAGTGGTGACCGCGGTTGATGGTTATGATGCACTGGAGCGGTTTCGTGACGGGGGATTCGATGTGGTTTTAATGGATGTCCGTATGCCCGGTATGGACGGTCTGGAAGCCACGCGTCGTCTCAAAGAGATGAAGGGGGGCGAGGAAGTCACCGTCCTCGCCCTAACCGCCGATGTTACCCGGGAGAATATCAACCGTTGTTTTGCAAGCGGGATGAGCGGCGTTATCACAAAACCGATTCACATCGACCGTTTGCGACAGGCCATAGCCGAGATACATGACGAAAAGGCGGTCAGTTGAGGTCCGACAAAGCCTGCTCCATGAAAGGCGGTAGCGCCAGCGCCCCTTTGTGCACATCGGGAGAGTAGTATAAGGTCTTGAAGGGTCGTTTGGCGCTGTCAGCCTCGCGAAAGCCGTTGTAGACTTTTTTCGAGGCCATGGTGCAGGTCCACCAGCCCGAGGGGTAGGCCGGCTGGGGAAAGTGCAGGGTTCGGCTGTGGGAAAAACCGGCGCGGCGCATATAGCGGTGAATGTCCTTGAGCAATTTCATGTGAAACAGCGGTGATTCACTCTGCTGGACTAAAATGCCCTCCTCGCCCAGCGCCTTGAGGCAATCGCGGAAAAAGGTCTCGCCGAAGAGTCCCTCCGCCGGACCGATGGGATCGGTGGAGTCGACGATGATAATGTCATAGTAACCGTCTTCGGCCTCCTTGACCCACTTCAGCCCGTCTTCGAAGTATAACTCGGCGCGAGGATCGTCATTGGATTCGCAAAGCTCTGGGAAATACAGCTCCGCGGCCCGTGTAACCCCCTCGTCGATGTCCACCTGTTGCACCAGCTCCACCTGCGGATGGCGCAGCACCTCGCGCAGGGTGCCGCAGTCCCCGCCGCCGATGATCAAAACCCGTTTGGGCGCCGGGTGGGTGAACAATACCGGGTGGGCCATCATCTCGTGATAGAGAAAGTTGTCGCGGGTGGTGAGCATGACGAAGCCGTCGATGGTCATCAGGTTGCCGAACTTCTCGGTCTCGAATACTTCGATCTTCTGATACGGCGTCTGTTCCTCGTGCAGTTTGCCTTTGATGCCCAGGGAGAGCGAAAAGGCGGAGCCGCACTCTTCACAGGACTCGGTAAACCAGGGCTTGTCCGCGGGTAACATTCGGCTGATTCTCCATCAGTGGGAAAAGCGAAAAAGATAACCCTCTCGGTGATGCCCTGCAAGGGATGATTCCCATGCTACCCTGAATGTCTGATAATTATCGGGGCTCCTCAAGGGCGCCTTCAATTAATCCAACCACATCGGGTATGCGGATGAGCGACTGGAGTATCGAGCAGGCACGCGCAGGCTACAATATCGTCCACTGGGGCGGCGGGTACTACGACATCAATAAGCATGGGCGCATCTGTGTCTATCCGCAACGAGACCATCGTCATGGTATCGATCTGACTGAGGTGGTGGATAAGGTCCATGAAGAAGGGCTGAGCCTGCCCGTGCTGTTGCGTTTCAGCGGCATATTGCATGAGCGGGTCGACCGGTTGGTGGACGCCTTTACTTCCGCAATGGAAGGGGACGGGTACCGAGGCAACTACACCGCAGTCTATCCCATAAAGGTCAACCAGCAGCGGAGCGTCGTCGAACAGATCCTGCACCGCGGTGATGAACGGGTCGGTCTGGAGGCGGGCAGCAAACCGGAGTTGATGGCGGTGCTGGGGATGATTCCCCGCGGCGGCATGGTGATCTGCAACGGGTATAAGGATCGCGAGTACATTCGCCTTGCGCTTATCGGTAAGGCCATCGGCCACCGTGTCTGTATCGTGGTGGAAAAACTCTCCGAACTGCAACTGGTGCTGGAAGAGTCCCGCGAGCTGGGGGTCGCACCGCTGCTCGGCCTGCGGGTGCGTTTGGCCTCCGTCGGCAGCGGCAAGTGGCAGAACAGCGGCGGGGAGAAGGCCAAGTTCGGGCTCTCCGCGGCGCAGGTGCTCCATGCGGTGGAGTGGTTGCGCGACAACGGGCTGCTCGGCTCGCTCAAGCTGCTCCATTTTCATCTCGGTTCACAGGTTGCGAATATCCGCGATATCCAGCGGGGGGCCCGCGAGGTGGCGCGATTTTACGCCGAACTTTTTAAGCTGGAGGTGCCGCTGTCGATGATCGATGTCGGCGGCGGGCTTGCCATCGACTATGAAGGCACCCGTTCGCGCAGCGAGTGTTCGATGAACTACAGCATCGATGAGTATGCCCGAACTATTGTGCATACCCTGTGGGAGGTCTGCAGTGAATACGACTTGCCGCACCCTGATCTTATCTCCGAGTCGGGCCGCGCCATGACCGCCCACCATGCGGTACTGGTGACCAATGTGATGGATGTGGAGCAGGCGCCGGACGGCAAGCAGCTGGTAGCGCCGGCCGAACAGGAAGCGCTGATTTTGCATGATCTCTGGCAGAGTCTGCAGGGCCTGACGGATCGCTCTGCGTTGGAGACCTATCACGATGCGGTGCACTGGTTGGGTGAGGCGCAGGCGATGTATATCCACGGCGTACTCAGCCTGGACCAGCGGGCGCGGGCCGAAGAGTACTACTTTGCCATCTGCCGGAAGGTGCTTGGGTTGCTGCAGCCTGGATTACGCGCCCACCGTGAGGCGATCGACGAGCTCCACGAAAAGCTGGCCGACAAGTATTTCTGCAACTTTTCCCTGTTCCAGTCCCTGCCGGATGTCTGGGGGATTCGTCAGATTTTCCCCATCATGCCGCTGCAGCGCCTGGATGAGCGGCCAAGTCGACGTGCGGTGTTGCAGGATTTGACCTGCGATTCGGACGGACGCATCGATGACTATGTGGACAGTGAGGGGATCGAGTCGAGCCTGCAGGTGCACGAGCTGCGCGAGGGGGAGCCCTATTTACTGGGCTTTTTCCTTGTCGGCGCCTACCAGGAGATCCTGGGGGATATGCACAATCTCTTCGGTGATACCGATTCGGTCAACGTGGTGCAGAACAGTGATGGCGGCTATCGCCTGGAGGGGGCGGAACGCGGGGATATGGTGGATGACCTGCTGCGCTATGTCCATTTCGACCCGGCGGAACTGATGCGGGTCTATCGAACCAAGATTACGATGAGTGGTTTGACCAAAGAGAAGCAGGAAAGCTGTCTGGCAGCGTTGGCGCAGGGACTTGAGGGTTACACCTATTTTGAGGAGTAAGAAAACCCGACACTTTCTTGTGCAGGTGCCGGGCCGTTGGGGTTAGAACTTGAACTGGACGCCGGCTCCCAAGTGAGTGATGTCGCTGCTGATTATGGTCGCTCCGGCGGTAAAATCGAAGCCCTCCATGAAGGAAATATTGGTACCGAAGCCGATGGTCGGCTCAATGTCATTATCACTGCTGCTCTCGACTTGCGCGCGGCCAAACCAGTCAACAGTGTAGTAGTCGATGGAAGTGTGCAGATACAGAAGACCGCCGCGGCCGTAGAGTTCCACCTGCTGGTTGATCGGGTGGGTATAAACGGCATATGCGCCAAGGCTGTAATAGGAGGCCTCCAGTGAATGACCGAATACGCTGGTGTCCGGGTTGACGATTGTGGTGGTGAGCTCGCCTTCGACCGAGAAGTTTTGGTGGACCTGGGGAAGTTTCATCCCATACGTGCCGACCAGAGCCAGACCGTTGCCGAAGCCGTCTACGTCGGAGATGGCCAGCTGGGCTTTGGCATACTGTTCATTTTGCGCATGGGCCGTACCGGCTGCCAACAGGCAACCGGCAAGGCAAATTCCGAGTGAATAGGGTTTGCGTAGCATGAGAATGTCCTCCTTATAAATATTATTCGATACTCGCGAAGGGTACAGTCTATAGATCACCAGTTCTGTGACGAGGTGCCTTTTCCTGGTATGACTCGCTGTTTTATCCAGGGCGGCCTTTACCATCGGTTGATAGTTTTTGATGTTTGTCAATAAACCCTCCGTCTCTTCACAACTGCTGCGTTGATGGTAAAGTGATTCAATGCAGCCGATTGTAATAAATTGTCCGCCTAAGGAGAGGGAATTTCAACAATGAAGATTTCACGAGTACGGCTGTCCAGCATTGGCGGCAATGGAATAAAAATGTTGCTGCTTTCTGTGCTGGTGACAGTCGCTACGGGGGGGCTTTCCCTGCTGGCTGTGCAGTGGCATGTTTGGCGATCGGCAGTACGTAGCGGGACTTCACCTGCCGCCTGTCGCCAGCTGTTGGTGCTGGGGATGCAGCTTGATCGAGGCCGCTGTCGGGAGGGGTATCGTCAGCGCCTGGAACGTGGTCGGCAGCTGCTGGAGAACCGGGTGGGGGAGTCTTTGTATCTCCTTGGTGGGATAACCACTTCAGTCGGGCCGAGCGAGGCGGAGGCAGGGCGGGATTATTTGCTTGAAGCAGGTTGTGAGCCGCACTGCCTGGTTTTGGAGGAGCGCTCCAGACACACCTTGGAGAACCTACAGCGTGTGCGCGAGTTGCTGGGGGATGATATGGACTGCACGATTATTACAAGCCGTTACCACTTGGCGCGGACGGCGGCAATGGCGCAAGGTATGGGGGTTAAGCATCAACTCTGCGCCGCCGAGTCGAAGCTGCCCCTCCGTCCGGGTTATATGAAGGATATGTTATTGGAAGGGGTGTTGCTGCACTGGTACTTCACCGGGCGTTACTGGGCCAGGTTGGTCGATGATCGGGCCAGCCTTGAGCGAATTAGTTAAAAAATCGCTGCTCGCCGTTAATTTTTCCCTGTCGAAAGCGTATAATGCCCCGGTTTTTCCACCATTAGAATCATTATTATTAATTTCGCAGTAGTTTGGGGTATAGAATGTCTACGCTGTCATCCTTGGAGAAAGAAGTCGCACAACTGATTATCGATACCCTCAATCTGGAGGATATTGAGGTCGATGATATCGAGCCCGAAGGCGCCCTGTTCAAGGAGGGGCTGGGTCTTGACTCCATTGATGCGTTGGAGCTGGCATTGGGGATTTCCAGAAAATACGGCTTTCAGCTTCGCTCCGATGACCAGGACAATGCGCGTATCTTTTCTTCCCTGCGGGCACTGAGTGCACATATCGACCAGCATCGTGTGCAATGAGAGATTGGCACAGGCGTCCCGGCCGGTTTTCCTTCTGCTTCTAGTCACCTACCCGCCGGCCGTTCATGCAGGAGTGCTGACCGGCGTGATCTGGCCGGCCATAGCAGTATTGACGGCGTTGCTCCTCCTCCCCCCGCTGCTGCTGTCGTTCACACCGGGCCATCTTCTGCGGGTGGTGGTGATCGCCGCTTTACTGGCTCTGTTTCTGCGCAGCGTCCCCGGTGCCGTGGAACGGTTTGTCTACGCCCCGCCGGTGTTGTTTACCCTGTTGTTGCTGTTCCTGTTCGCCCGAACCCTTCTGCCGGGGCGGGAACCGCTGATAAGCCGTGTCGCCTGGCTGCTGCATGAGAATCCCAGTACGCAGCTGCTGCGTTACACCCATCGGGTAACAGTGGCCTGGGTGTTTTTTTTCGCCCTGATACTCCTGGAGGTGGTTCTCCTCGGCATGTTCGCCTCTCGCGAGTTGTGGTCACTGTTCACCAATTTCTACAATTACCTGCTGATTATGCTGTTTTTACTCACAGAGTTTTATCTCAGGCGCTTTTTCATTAGCGCCAGTGAGCGGATGCCCCTGTCGGAATTTTTCCGCAAGCTTGGCGATCTCGATTACCGGAAGCTTTTGTGGCAACGATGAGTCAACCGCCATTGCCTCTTATGTGCTCTCCGCTAAGCGATGCCCCCTTTGTCCGGCGCAACGCCGCGGCGGTTTCATCCGCGCGGTTCATGGGCGAGGCGCAGGCAGTGGCAAGGTCGCTGCCGCAGGGGAAGTATGCGATCAACCTCTGTGAGGACCGCTACCACTTTCTCCTGGTTTTCGTCGCCATGTTGTTACGCGGTCAGGTCAACCTGCTGCCTGCCAACCGCTCTCCCGGTGAAGTACAGAGTGTCTCCTCGCGCTACGGGGAGTGTCCCTGCATCGTCGATCAGGCGCATCCGGGGCTTGGACCCGAGCAGCATGTGGTGGAGGCAGCCTCGTTGACTCCGGAGCCGCCGCTGCCCGAGGTACCGTCCCTGGAGCCTGAGCGGATTTGTGCTGTGGTCTTTACCTCCGGCAGCACCGGCGAATCCCAACCGTGGGAAAAACGCTGGGGCGAGCTTTATCATGGCGCCCTGCTCACCCGGCGCATGCTGACGCTGAATGACCCGGCTATGACGGTGGTGGCGACCGTTCCGCCGCAGCACATGTACGGTCTGGAGACGACCGTACTTCTGCCGCTGGTCACCGGTATGCCGGTATATAGCGGTAAGACGTTCTTTCCCCACGACCTGCAGGATGCGCTGCAGTCGGTCCCGTCCCCCCGGCTGCTGATAACGACCCCGGTCCATCTCAACGCCTGCATTGAGTCGGGCATGGACTGGCCCGCGGTGTCGCAGATCATCTCCGCCACAGCCCCCTTGTCTACCGAGCTGGCGAAACGCGCGGAAGAGAACTTTGGCTGCCCGCTGTATGAAATCTACGGCAGTACCGAGACCGGGGCCATCGCAACCCGTCGAACCCGCATGCAGCAGCTATGGCGATTGCACGAGGGACTGCAGATGAGGCCGGCAGGAGAAGAACCGGAGTGTGTTACCGTTCAGGGCGGGCACCTGAGACAGGCGGTTGAACTCAATGACCGGGTCCGCATAATGGAAAGCGGCCGGTTTACCCTTCTTGGACGCAACAGTGACATGCTCAAGATCGCCGGAAAGCGGGTTTCACTGGGTGATCTCAACCACAAGCTGCTTGCCATTCCGGGTGTTGAAGACGGGGTGTTCGTGGACGCACAGGAGGAGGGACAGGCGGTGACCCGGCTTTGCGCCCTGGTGGCGGCGCCTGGACTGACGTCAAAACAGATTCTCGACGCCCTGAAAGACCAGCTCGATCCGCTCTGTTTGCCACGACCGATTTACCGTGTCGAGCGTCTTCCCCGCAATGAGGCCGGCAAGTTACCACGCAAGGCGGTGCTGGAGCTGCTGGCGCAGTTAAGGAAAAAGTGAATGCACTCTTTTGAGACAGAGTTTTGCGTCGAGCCGTCCCATCCGGCGTTGGCGGGACACTTTCCCGGCAATCCGGTTGTGCCCGGTGTTGTGATCCTGGGGGCGGTGCAGAGTGCGCTGAACGAGTGGCAGTGCAACCGGGTCGTCGTCGAATTGCCGAGCGTTAAGTTCGTCTCCCCGCTGCTACCGGGGGAGCGGTTGAATATCAAGTTAAACCTCCGGGACGAAACTACGGCGGGATTTGAGTGCTTGGCGGATGATAGGCCGGTAGCGCAGGGCAAACTCAAGCTGCAGCGGAAAGGCGAATGAGCAAGGGCTGGTTCGGGCAGAAGGAGCGCGGTTCGCCGTTTGCGATCCGAATCATCCTTTGGGTGGCGCGACACCTTGGTCGTCGTTACGCCCGTCTGCTGCTCTATCCGATCACGCTCTATTTTTTGCTCTTTGCCGGTAAAGCACGGCGTGCCTCACGGCATTACCTGACCAGAGTGTTCGGTCGGCGCCCCTCCCTATGGCAGCTGGCGCGGCATATTCATACCTTCGCCGCCACCATCCTCGACAGAGTCTTTTTTCTCACCGGCCGTTTCGAGCTGTTTGATTTTCGCCTGCACGGTTTGGAGCAGGTGTGGGATTACGCCCGGAAGGGGCAGGGCTGCCTGCTTTTAGGCTCGCACCTGGGCAGTTTCGAGGTGTTGCGGGCAGTGGCCGTCGAACATGATAAAGTGAAGGTTAGGGTGCTGATGTATCCGTCGCACAATGAATACCTGACCGGCTTGCTCAACACGCTCAACCCGGATGTGGCGAAAACGGTGATCCCTTTGGGCCGTCCCGAGTCACTGCTTAGGGTGAAAGAGTCTCTGGATGAGGGGATGATGGTGGGCATGCTTGCCGACAGGGTGGCTGAGAGCGATAAAGTGGTCCCGGTGCACTTTATCGGCGGTGAGGTGGACTTTCCCACCGGGCCCATGTTGCTGGCCGGCGCGTTGAAGGTGCCGGTTATCCAGGTCTTCGGCCTCTACCGTGGTGGTAACCGTTATGATTTGCACCTGGAGCTGCTCGCAGAGCGCGTCGACCTACCGCGGGAGGGGCGTGAGCAGGCGTTGCAGTTCTGGACGCAACAATATGCCGATCACCTTGCCGCTCGTGTCCGTGAGGCCCCGTACAACTGGTTCAATTTTTATGACTACTGGCATGAAGACGATTAGGTTGCGAGTCCTGTTATGGTCGCTGATGCTGCTTCCATCGGTGGGTATGGCGGAACCGGTTTCCTTGCCGGAATTGATGGGGCTCTTTGCACAGCACGAGCAGCGAAGTGTGAGCTATATAGAACACCAGTATCTGGACATCCTCGATATGCCGCTGAAATCAAGCGGCACCCTGACATACCGTGCCCCCGATTATCTGGAGAAAAAGGTGGATAACGGCGGGGGGAGTTATCGGGTCCAGGGGCAGCAGCTGCAGGTGGAGCAAAACGGCAAGCCACGCAGCATCGCTCTGGAGAGCTACCCGGCGCTGGCCGCCTTTGTCGCCGCATTCCGCGCCACCCTGGCCGGCGACACGCGCACCCTGCAGCGTTATTACCAAACCGACCTGCAGGGCGAATGGGATGACTGGAGCCTGACGCTCAAACCCACCCAAGCTGAGATGTCCCGGGTGGTGCGCGAGATCCGCCTCCACGGCAAGGCCGGACGTATCAATCTAATAGAGACCCTGGAGCAGGGAGGCGATCACAGCCGCATGCAGCTCGGGACGGGAGATGAAAACTAACCGTTTTGCCGTCGCGTTGCTGGGGCTGACGCTTTTGCTGGCGGTCGCCATTGTTTCCACCCGCCTGAATGTCAGCACGGATATGGGCGCTTTTCTCCCCCGCGGCGGTGAAGCAGGTGAACAGCTGCTGTTGGAGCAACTGCGCAGCGGCAGCAGCGCCAGGGTCCTGCTGCTGGCCATTGAGGGGGAAAAGGTCGAGCATCTAGCGCGGTTGAGCAGCGAACTGGCGGCGGCCCTGCGTCAGAGCGAACGTTTTGAGCGGGTGTTCAACGGCGAGTTGAGCCTCGATATCGCCGCCGACAGCCCCTGGTTCGACTACCGCTACCTGTTGCAGGAGAACGACTTTTCCGCCGCAGCACTGGAACAGGCGCTGCAACAGCGATTGCGCGAACTGCGCTCACCGCTGGGGCTCTACACGCGGCAAACCCTTGCCGAAGACCCCACCGCCGCCTTTCGCAAGCACTTGCAGCAGTGGCAGGGGGCGGTGCGTCCGCAGACCCGCAACGGCGTCTGGTTTTCTGAGGACGGGCGAGCCCTGTTGTTCGCCGAAACCCGGGCGGCGGGTTTCGATCTCGATGCCCAGGAAGTGAATCTGGCTGCCGTTCGCAGGACTTTCAGTGAGTTGCAGGGCGGTGAGCAGGCTGAATTGGTGATCAGCGGCGCCCCGGCGATCGCCGTGGCCAGCCGCGACACCATTCGCGCAGAGGCCCAAGTGGCGAGTTTCGCTGCCGCCATCGCCGTGGCAATTATTCTCCTTTTCGCCTACCGTTCTCCCCGGCTTTGGCTGCTCAGCACACTGCCGCCGGTCGGAGCCCTGCTGGTGGCGCTGGCGATAACCACACTGCTGTTCGAGACGGTCCACGGCATTACCATCGCCTTCGGTGTCATACTGCTGGGGGTGGCCATCGATTATCCGATCCACCTTTTCAGCCATCTCGTGCCGGGCCGTACGCCGGGGGTGAGTTTGAAGCGGATCTGGCCGACTCTGCGTCTGGGGGTGATAAGCACGATTATCGGTTTCGCCGCCTTGTTGTTCACCCGGTTTGAAGGGCTGCTGCAGTTGGGGGTGTTTGCCATCAGCGGCCTGTTAACGGCGGCCCTGGTGACCCGTTATCTGCTCCTGCCGCTGTTGCCCGATGTATGGTCCGGTCGGGACTATGCCCGTACGGTCGGTTTCGCCGGAACGGGCGACCGCCGGCGACTCCCGGTGCTGTTTGGCGTGCTGCTGTGCGCACTGGCCTATCTTTACACCACCGGGGGACCGCGTTGGGAGCGGGACATCGCCGCACTCAGTCCGGTGCCCGACTCGGTAAGGCAGCAGGACCGGACACTGCGCAGCGCACTGCCCGTAACGGAGCTCAATCAGCTGCTGCTGGTGCAGGGCGAAGATCCCCAAGCGGTGTTGCAAACGCAGGAGCGGTTGCAGCCGACGCTGCGCGCCTGGGTGGGTGAGGGGCTGTTTAGCGGTTATACCCTGGCCGCACAATACCTGCCCAGTGCCGCCCGGCAGCGGGCGAGGCAGCAGCGGCTACCGGATGCGGAGAGTCTGCGCCGGAATCTGGCGCAGGCCGCTGAGGGGTCGTTATTTCGCGAGGGAACCTTTGCGCCTTTTCTCGAGGCGGTGGAGCGGAGCCGGGAGTTGCCGCCTTTAACACTGGAGCAGGTGGCCGAGACGCCGCTCGGGCTCTCCCTGGCCGGCCGGCTGTTCGAGCGGGATAATCAGTGGTGGGGGGTGATCCGCCTGAGCGGTCTGCACGACAGCGCTGCTTTGCAGCAGCGGCTGGATGAGGCGCGGCTGCCGTTGCGTTATGTGGATCTGAACACCGAGGCCGGGGCGATGATGAGCGGTTTTCGCGCTGACGCCCTGTATAGCCTGGCCTGGGGCGCCCTGCTGATTCTGCTGATTATCGCAATGAGTGTTCGCAGCCTGCGCCGGGTGGTTCAGGTGGGGTTGTCCCTGGCCGCCGCCCTGGCCGTCACAGTGGCGTTATTACATGCGCTGGGAGAGCGTTTGACCCTGTTTCATCTGACCTCGTTGCTGCTGGTGGCGGGCATTGGGATCGATTACAGCCTCTTTTTCAGTCGCGACGATGCGGGCTCCGAGCGTGGCAGAACTCTCCATGCGCTGCGTGTTTGCGCTATCTCTACTACCACGGTTTTTGCTATCCTCGCCTTTTCCCGTTTGCCTGTGCTGCATGCTATCGGCTCGACGGTGTTGATTGGAGTGCCTCTTGCCTACCTGCTGGCGCGCCTGGCCGGCCATAGTGCCGGTGAGGCGCCGGTCGGCGGCGAGGGCGCGGAAACAGCGCGTTTATCAAGGTAATTATGTTTCGTTTTTCCCCGGTGACTACCCACTACACATTGCTCAATGCGCTCGGTGGTGGTGTTGAGGCTTCACTGCAAAGTCTGCGGCAGGGGCGGAGTGGTTTGCGCCCCAACGACTATGCCCCCGCCCCGTTGCAGACTTGGGTCGGCCGTGTTGAAGGGGTCGAGGAGGCGCTAATTCCCCCGGAGCTGTCCGCTTATGACTGCCGTAATAACCGACTGGCGGCGATGTGTCTGGAGCTGGACGGCTTTGCCGGGAAGGTCGAGGCGTTGCGGCAGCGTTACGGGGCAGGGCGTGTCGGCGTCTACCTCGGCACCAGCACCTCTGGTATCGAACAGACCGAAATCGCTTACCGCCGGCGCGATGATGAGGGGAAATTGCCGGATGATTTTCACTATATGGAGACGCAGAACATTTTCTCGCTGGGGGACTTCGTCCGCCGCTACCTGAAACTGCAGGGCCCCTCCCAGGTAATCTCCACCGCCTGCTCCTCCAGCGCAAAGGTGTTTGCCACGGCGAGCCGTCATATGGCGGCCGGCTTGTGCGATGCGGCCATTGTCGGTGGCGTCGACAGCCTCTGTTCGACCACACTTTACGGTTTTAACTCCCTGGAGCTGGTTTCCATGGAGATGTGCCGGCCCTGGGATGCCGGACGCAACGGCATCAATATCGGTGAAGGGGCCGGTTTCGCCGTTTTGGAAAAAGCCGAAGCGCAAAGTGAGGGGATCGCCCTGCTCGGTTACGGCGAGAGCAGTGACGCCTATCACATGTCCACCCCACACCCTGAGGGTGAGGGGGCCTTAGTGGCGATGCAACAGGCGCTCGGGCGCGCCGGCCTGGAGGCCGCTGCGATCGACTACATCAACCTGCACGGTACCGCCACCCCCTCCAATGATCGCTCCGAGGACCGTGCGGTAACCCGGCTCTTTGGTCCGACAATACCCTGTAGCTCCACCAAGGGGCTGACCGGTCATACCCTGGGGGCGGCTGGGATCACCGAGGCGATTTTCGCCATGATGAGCATCGAACACGGCTTGATGCCCGCCAGCGTCAATACCGAACAGAAGGACCCGGAGCTCCAGGCCAATGTACTGCTGGAAAATCGTGAGCAGCCGGTGCGCGCAGCCATGAGCAATTCCTTCGGCTTCGGCGGCAGTAACTGTTCGCTCATTTTCGGGAGGCTGCCGGCATGAGAGTTTCGGTAAAAGGGATCAGCGTGATCGGGCCGGGACTCAATGGTTGGCGGCACGCATCGTCTGTACTCAGTGGCGAGCAAGCCTGGCGGCACGAGCCGGTGGAGAAACTCAAGCCGGCGCTGTTGCCGCCCAATGAGCGCCGCCGCACCACCCAGCTAATCAAGCTGGCTCTGCAATCTGCCGAGGAGGCGCAGTTGCAGAGCGGAATGGGGTCCGACGATTTGGCCTGCGTCTTCGCCTCTTCCGATGGCGACACCTTCATTGTCGACCGATTGTGCGATGCGCTGACCCTACCCGAGCGTCCGGTCTCCCCGACCCAGTTCCACAATTCAGTGCATAACGCCGCGGCCGGTTACTGGGCCATCGCCGCTAAGGCGCAGCGATTTTCCACCAGTATCAGTGCCGGGGCGGCGAGTTTTGCCGCAGGGTTGCTGGAAGCAATGAGCTATGTGGTCGCCGAGGACGAAGCGGTATTGTTGGTTTGCTATGACGTGGCGTTACCCGAGCCCCTGGACTGTTTCGGGATCAATCACGAAACCTTCGCCACCGCACTGGTGTTGGTCCCGGAGGGGGAAGGTGGGACGGCCACGCTCAGCCTGATGGGGGAGGATGTTGCCGGTAGAAGGGGGCGATTACCGACGGGTCTCGAAGAATTACGTGCGCAAAACCCGGCCGCCGAGGCGCTGCCGCTGCTGCAGGTGCTGGCGATGGGCGGGGTCGATACGGTGTCATTAGCCTATCTCGATGGCGGTTCGATAGCGGTGGAGGTTGCCGGGAGTTGATCGATCATCGGGAGCTTTGTTCGCTGATTCCACACGCCGGCAGCATGTGTCTGCTCGATTCGGTTGAAAAGTGGGATGAGACCGGCATCGTCTGTACCAGTCGCAGTCATTTGGCGGGGGCGAATCCGCTGCGCAGCGGCGGTTGTCTGGCGGCGGTACACGGTGTGGAATATGCCGCGCAGGCAATGGCTGTTCACGGCGGACTGCAGGCGCGTGAGCGGGGAGAGTCGAACCCTCCCGGTTTTCTCGCGGCGCTGCGTGATGTGAAGCTTCACGTGGAGCGGCTGGATACGATCAGCGCTGCACTGCGCATCGAGGCGACCGAACTGATGCGCAGCGGCGGTAGTTTTATCTATGAATTTCGTATTGAGGCGGCCGGCGAGACGTTGCTTGAGGGCAGGTTGACGGTGATGGTGCAGGAGGAAGTATGAAGCGTGCACTGGTGACGGGCGGAAGCGGTGATATCGGCTCGGCGATCTGCCGGCGTTTGGCCTCAGATGGGATGCATGTGATCGTACATGCCAACTCCCGTCCCGAGCGTGCCGAGGCGCTCGCGGAGGAGATTCGCGCGAGCGGCGGCAGTGCCGAAGCGGTGGTGTTTGATGTGACCGATGCGGAGCGATGTCGGGATACACTGTCGGCATTGGCCGAACAGGACCCAATTCAAGTGGTAGTGAATAATGCCGGTATCCATGATGATGCCCCGCTGGCGGGGATGGACGCCGCGCAGTGGCAGAAGGTGATCGCGGTCTCCCTGGACGGCTTTTTCAATGTCACCCAGCCGCTGCTACTGCCGATGATGAGTACTCGCTGGGGGCGGGTGATCGCCCTCTCCTCGATCGCCGGGACGATGGGGAATCGTGGTCAGGCCAACTATGCGGCGGCAAAGTCGGGCCTGCACGGGGCAAGCAAATCCCTGGCGATTGAAATGGCCTCCCGCGGGATTACCGCCAATGTGGTCGCACCGGGAATTATCGAGGGGAACATGACCGACGAGGTGTTCGACAGCAAGGCAATCAAGGCCCGGGTGCCGATGCGGCGCGCCGGTAAACCCGAGGAGGTGGCCGCGGTGGTCGCCTTTCTCGCCTCGGAGGAGGCCGCTTACGTTTCCGGCCAGGTGATCGGCGTCAACGGGGCGATGGCCTGAATGCAGAGTGAACTGAACATCGCCGTGGTGATCCCCGCCTACAATGAGGCGGCCACCATTCGCGATGTGGCCGGCCGAGCCTTGCAGCAGTGCGAGCGGGTGATTGTGGTCGATGACGGCTCCAGCGATGATACCGTGGCGCAACTGGACGGCCTGAAGGTCACCGTGCTCGCCAATGAAACGAATAGGGGCAAGGCCGCCGGCCTTTGGCGGGGGATGCAGCAGGCGATGGCCATGGGTTGCGATGCGGTGATCACGCTGGACGGCGACGGTCAGCATGACCCGGCGGATATCCCGCTGCTGGTCGCCGCCGCAAGCCGTTGTCCGCAGCATGTAGTGATCGCCGCACGTCTGGGTAACCGACAGAGCGCACCGAGGGCGCGGCTGTTTGCGAATAACTTCGCCGATTTCTGGATCTCCTGGGCCTCCGGGCAGTGGGTGCACGACAGTCAGTCGGGCTTTCGCCTCTACCCGGTGGCGTTGTTGAAGGAAGCGGTGAATGAACGCAGCCTGCGCCACGGCTTTGTCTTTGAAAGTGAGATCCTGATCGAGGGGATACGCAAGGGCTATGCGGCCGTTTCGGTGCCGATCGACTCGGTCTACCGCAAAGGGGCACGGCCGAGCCATTTTCGGCCGGTGGCCGATATTACGCTTATCGTGAAGATGGTTGCCTGGAAATTGCTACGCCGGGGGATGTTCCCGACAGGCTTGTGGCGGGCGCTGAGTACCCGGGGAACGGGCATACTGGCTTAGAATAAAAAGGGCGCAATTGATGCGTAATGCCGGTCAGTTAAGCGGTTATTTAACCTGTAGGAGCGGCTTCCAGCCGCGATTTTCTGCTTAATTCGCGGCTGGAAACCGCTCCTACGAGTTATGTTTTTCTTAACTGACCAGCATTTCGCAATTGATGCGCCCTTTTTATTCGAGCGGTTCGGCGGATTACAACATGCTCAGCTGAACGTCGATGTCACGGCGCAGAGTCTGAATCCACTTGTTATAGAAGTTGTGGATATTGGTTCCGTCGTAATTCAACCCGCTGCTGTCCTTGTAGGTGATGCTGTAGTTCTGGGTGTTGTACTTGATATCAATCTGAGCCATGTGCTGGCGCTGGTGCAGGGTGCCGACGACATGGCCCGGTGCAACCGCCTTCATCGCCCAGCCGCGCTTGGCGCCGGCCCGGATAATCGCAGTTTTCATCTGATCCAGGGTGATGTTTTTGTTGACAACAACACTGGCGTTGTCGACATTATAGACCGGTGAGGTTTTGCAGCCGACAATCACACCTACGGCGGCGGCAACGAGTAGCATCCTGATGAGGATCTTCTTCATGGTAATTCTCCCATTGTGGTTATTGGTTGTATGCAAGACCTTTCGTGACAAAGAAAATTTGCGATAGATAACTTCTAGCTCGATTATTATACAGTGCTAAAAAGCCTGATTTAACCGGTAACCGTGAATTAGTCAAGGGTATGCGACGGGAAAAGCAGGGTAAGCGCATTATAACGTTACGTTTGGCACAATCCCGGCGTAAGTCCTTGATACCGGGTAAGCGACGAATAGATCCCTGAACGCTCGAAGGTCGCATCCCCGCGACCGGCAACGCGACATCAAGGGCTTACACCGGGTTTTCCAATGATGCTCTCGCCCTGATGGGAAAAGGGGGGTCACCTTCCAGGTACAAGTTGAGGTATGATATGCACTCCGGGCTCCAGATTACGGACAGGGTGGAGAGTTGTTAATTCTAAATATTATAAATTTGTCTGTATGAAAAGAATACTGGTGGTCTATTATTCCCAGACCGATCAATTAACAAATATCATCCGCAGTATCTGTGCCCCGCTGGAAAGCGCCGGAGAATTGGACGTTCATTACGAGCGGCTTGAGCCCGTTCGTGACTATCCTTTTCCATGGACCTTTTTCAACTTTCTCGATGCCTTTCCCGAGTCGGTTTACCTTGATCCGCCCGAGTTGAAGCCGTTGTCACTCCAGGGTGACGAGGACTTCGATTTGGTGATACTCGCTTACCAGGTCTGGTTTCTCTCGCCGTCATTGCCCGTCACCGCTTTTCTCAAGTCCAGTCGGGGCAAACAGCTGTTGCACGGCAAGCCCGTAGTGACGGTTATCGGCTGCCGCAACATGTGGCTGATGGCGCAGGAGAAGGTCAAGGGGTTGTTGCGGGAGGCCGGCGCCCGGCTACTGGATAACGTGGCGCTGGTGGACAAGGGCAACAGCCTGTTGACGTTTATCACCACCCCGCGCTGGATGCTGAGCGGTAACAAGGGGAGCGATGAAGGCCTGCTGCCCCGTGCCGGAATCGCGCAGGAGGAGATCGACCGGGCATCGCGTTTCGGCCACGCCCTGGCCGAGGCTCTGGCACAAGATAAAGAGCGTGGCGATGAGCCGATGTTACAGGGACTCAAAGCGGTGGATGTGGATGTACGCCTCATCCCCAGCGAGAAGATCGG
>JAWOIT010000159.1:0-3420 GCA_046484535.1 Pseudomonadota bacterium
GTGTGGACGAATTTCACCTGCGCCACCGGGTTGAACACCAGGGCGGCGAAGTCGACCATCTCCATGCGCATGGTCTCGAAACTGAACTCGGCGCCCACCGGGTTCTGCATCCAGCCGTTGGCGATGAGGATCCACAATGCCGAGAGGTTGGAACCGAGGGCGGTGAGAAAGGTGACGGTCAGGTGCTGGACCTTTGTCAGGCGATCCCAGCCGAAGAAGAACAGACCGATAAAGGTCGATTCGAGGAAGAAGGCCATCAGCCCCTCGATCGCCAGCGGTGCGCCGAACACGTCCCCCACATAGTGGGAGTAATAGGCCCAGTTCGTGCCGAACTGGAACTCCATGGTGATGCCGGTGGTGACCCCCAGGGCGAAGTTGATGCCGAACAACTTGCCCCAGAACTTGGTCATGTCCTTGTAGATCTGCTTGCCGGTCATCACATAGACCGACTCCATGATCACCAGCAGGAAGGAAAGCCCCAGCGTCAGCGGGACGAAGAGGAAGTGGTACATCGCGGTAAGCGCAAACTGCAGCCGCGACAGGTCGACGACCGTCTCAGTGACCATCCCGTACTCCTGTTTGTTGGTTGGATTGATGGGAAGGGGTAATGCCGCCGTGGGAATCGCCCAGTAGGGCCTGACCTACCTCATGATGGGTCAGTTCACGCTCGTCGGGTTGGTTAAAGAAGGCCAGCCAGATCACATAGAGCGCGGCCAGCTTGATGAGCAGCACCAGGGCGAGTTCACGGACGATTGCATGATTCCACATAGGGTTACCTCTTTTGGGTGCAGTAACCGGCGATCATGTCGGGAGAGGGGAGGGTTCGATCGCCGGTCACGGCTATCCGGTAATCCGGATAACCCGATTTAAAGCAAACCGGATGCCAACAATGACGCATTCGTCCTCTCTTTGATTATTCATTGTTAATAGCGCCATGACACTAATGCCGATCAGTTAAGCGGTTGTTTAACCTGTAGGAGCGGCTTCCAGCCGCGAATTAAACAGAAAATCGCGGCTGGAAGCCGCTCCTACGAATTATGTTTTTCTTAACTGACCGGCATTACGCCATGACACCGCATTTTTATTAATTTACCGATAAATATACGGTGATGTTGAAACTAACCTGCGTTGGTGTGTGTCATATGTGACAGCTATACTGATGTATATGGCATATATCTGTGAGGGAAGTTTATGATCCACGATTCGATTCATGCCGAGTTACAGGGGGTTCTAGAGGTCTTCGATGCGCCGGCCGCCCTGCTCTCCCCGGACTATGAGGTCCTGGCCGGTAATCGGCGCTATTTCAGGGAGTTCGGTGAGATGCTTGAGACCGGCAGGCCCTCGTACTGTTACGAGGTCTCCCACCACTATACGGTGCCCTGCGATCAGGCCGGCGAAGACTGCCCCCTGCGGCTCGCCCGGGAAACCGGCCAGCCCGCCCGGCTGCTCCATCTGCACCATACTCCCCGGGGTGAGGAGCATGTGGATGTGGAGATCTATCCGCTTTTCAATGACAGCGGGTCTATCCACTACTATCTGGAGCTGATGCGTTATAGCCGTCTTGCCGGCCAGGACCCGGAGGCGGGGCCGCTGTTGGGGCGCTCCTCGGCATTCAATAAGGTGGTGGGACTGGTCGAGCGTGTGGCTCCCAGTGAGGCCACTGTACTGCTGCTGGGCGAGTCCGGTACCGGCAAGGAGCTGATCGCCTCGGCGGTGCACGAGGCGAGTATGCGTGCCGACGGACCCTTTGTCCCGGTGGAGTGCTCGGGGCTGACAGAAACCCTTTTCGAGAGCGAGCTTTTCGGTCATGAGAAGGGCGCCTTCACCGGGGCGGTCAGCCGCAAAATCGGTCTGGTCGAGGCGGCCCGCGGGGGTACGCTCTTTCTCGATGAGATCGGCGATGTGCCGCTGTCGCTGCAAGTGAAGCTGTTGCGGTTGCTGGAGACCGGCACCTACCGGCGGGTCGGCGGGATCGAACCGCAAAAGGCCGATTTTCGCCTAGTCTGCGCCACCCACCGCGACCTCAGAGTGATGGTGGATAAGGGCGAGTTTCGTCAGGACCTTTACTACCGCCTCAATACCTTTCCCATCGAGCTGCCGCCGCTGCGCAAGCGATTGGAGGACCTGCCGCTGCTGATCGAGTCGCTGCTGCACCGCTTTGCCCCTAACCGGACGATCAAGGTTTCTCGGGAGGCCCTGGCCTGCATCAAACAATATGCCTTCCCCGGCAATATCCGCGAGCTGCGCAACATGATCGAGCGGGCTCTGCTGCTGGCCGATGGCGATCTCATCCTGCCCGAGCACCTGCCGCCGGAGTGCCGCGACAGCAGAGACAATAAGGGGGCGGCGACGCCGTTTCCGGAAGAGATGGTGCCGCTGGAACAGGCCGAAGCGCGCTACCTGAGTTGGGCGGTGGCACGCTTTCATGGCGAGAAGCGGCAACTGGCTGAAAGGCTTGGGGTGAGTGAGCGCACGCTCTATCGCAAGCTGCGCGAATTGGGCCTGACCTCGTCCCGTTAACGGGCGCGGTCGGAGGGTGTCATCCAGGCGCTGAAGGTCTGTGTAGTGCAGCCTCGATATCCGCCTCGGGTGTGGTGATCAGCTGGATGTTAAAGGCGGTCTTCAGCCTCTTCAGCACCGGTGGGCTAAGGAAGGCCGGCAGGTCCGGCCCCAGGCGGATGTTTTCAAAGCCCAGGGCCGACAGGGTAAGGAGAACGGCGATCACCCGTTGCTCAAACCCGGAAACCATCAGCGTTATCGGCAGCTCGCTGAGGCGGCACTCAAGTCCCTCGGTCATGGTCACCGCCAGCTTGATCATCGAGTAGCTGTCGTGGCACTGCCCCACATCGAGCAATCTGGGTATGGCACCGATCGCACCGGATACACGCCCGTTGAAACGGTGCTTGATACAGCCCAGGGTCAGTATCACCGTCTCCCGCGGGACGCACTCGACAAACTCGCTGTAGTAGTGATGGCCGGGGCTTGTGCCGTTGCAGCCGCCGAGAAGAAAAAGATGCCTGATCGCACCTTCCCTGATTGCGCCGGTCAGCCTGCCGGATAGTGCCTGGACGGCATCGCCGCTGAAGCCGGTAGTGACGGTTAGGTTTTTTGCCGTTTCTCTGAAGCCGGGAAGTTCCCTGGCGGCCTCAATGAGGGCCGAAAAGTCGCTGTTCATAATCGTACGGATACCGGGCCGGCCGGCCCGGCCCAGTGTGAACAGGCGATCCCGGTAACTCTCCCCAGGTTCGAACGGGCAGTTGGAGTTCACCAGGATGGGGCCGGGAAAGGCAGCAAAATCCCGTTGCTGAGACTGCCAGGCGCCGCCATAGCTTCCAACCAGGTGAGGGAATTTTCTCAATTCGGGATAGCTGTGGGCGGAGAGAAGGTCCCCGTGGGTATAGATATGGATACCGCTGTCTT
>JAWOIT010000026.1:0-19359 GCA_046484535.1 Pseudomonadota bacterium
GTCGGCCACTGGCCCTGTCTGAACAAGAGCATGGAGAAGAATGACGATGGAATATGAGGTTGTTGATGCACGCATCTCCGATAGGGCATCTGGAGCTGCTGTCGCGGGGGGAGGTGAGCAAGCTTCTCGATACCACCAAGGGCGGGTTGTATAACCTGTTTCGCAACTGTGCGTTGGCTGGATGGCGTGGTAGAGGAACACCGAGTGGATCGCCTCGCGCACCTTGTTGTTGCCGCGGAAGGAGAAGCTGACGTTGGAGACGCCGCCGCTGACCTTGGCGTAGGGCAGGTTCTGCGTGATCCAGCGGGTCGCCTCGATGAAGTCCACCGCGTAGTTGTTGTGCTCCTCGATGCCGGTGGCGACGGCGAAGATGTTCGGGTCGAAGATGATGTCCTCGGCGGGGAAGCCGACCTGGTTGACCAGAATGTCGTAGGAGCGGGCGCAGATCTCCTGCTTGCGCTGTTGCGTGTCGGCCTGGCCGGTCTCGTCGAAGGCCATGACGACCACCGCCGCGCCGTATTTGCGCAGCAGTTTGGCATGCATGATGAACTGCTCCTCGCCCTCCTTGAGTGAGATGGAGTTGACCACTCCCTTGCCCTGGATGCACTTGAGGCCCGCCTCGATGATCTCCCACTTGGAGGAGTCGATCATCACCGGCACCTTGGCGATGTCCGGCTCGGAGGCCATCAGGTTGAGGTAGGTGGTCATGGCGTGAACGCCGTCGAGCATCGCCTCGTCCATGTTCACATCGACGATCTGCGCGCCGTCCTCCACCTGGTCGCGGCAGATGGAGAGGGCCTCGTCATACTGCTCTTCCAGGATCAGGCGCTTGAACTTGGCCGAGCCGGTGACGTTGGCGCGCTCGCCGACGTTGACGAACAGCGAGTCGGGGCCGATGTTGAGCGGTTCCAGGCCACTCAGGCGGCACTCGGGGGTGATCTCAGGCAGCTGGCGGGGTGGGTACTTACTCACCGCCTCGGCAATAGCGCGGATGTGCTCCGGACCGGTGCCGCAGCAGCCGCCGATGATGTTGAGGAAGCCGTCCTTCGCCCAGTCGCCCAGTTCCGCGGCCATCGCCTCGGGGGATTCGTCGTAGCCGCCGAACTCGTTGGGCAGGCCGGCGTTGGGGTGGGCCGAGGTGAAACACTCGGCGATGGTGGCCATCTCCTCCAGGTACTGGCGCAGCTCCTTGGCGCCGAGTGCACAGTTGAGGCCCATGGAGAGCGGCTGGGCGTGGCGCAGGGAGTTGTAGAACGCCTCGGTGAGCTGGCCGGTGAGGGTGCGGCCGGAGGCGTCGGTGATGGTGCCGGAGATCATCACCGGCAGGCGCACGCCGTCCTCCTCGAACACCGTCTCCAGGGCGAAGACGCCCGCCTTGGCGTTGAGGGTGTCGAAGATGGTCTCGAGCATGATGATATCGGCGCCGCCCTCGATCAGGCCGCGGGCCGCCACCTTGTAGGCATCGACCAGTTCATCGAAGCCGATGGCGCGGTAGCCGGGGTTGTTCACGTCCGGCGAGATGGAGGCGGTGCGGTCGGTCGGGCCGATGACGCCGGCGACGAAGCGCGGCTTGTTTGGATCCTTCGCCTCGAAGCGGTCCGCCGCCTCACGGGCGAGGCGGGCCGATTCGACGTTCATCTCGTGGGCCAGCTCGCCCATCCGGTAGTTCTTCATCGAGATGGCGTTGGCGTTGAAGGAGTTGGTCTCGATGATGTCGGCGCCGGCGTCGAGGTAAGCGTCGTGGATGGCGGTGACCACGTCGGGGCGGGTCAGCGCTAGCAGGTCGTTGTTACCCTTGAGGTCCACCGGCCAGTCGGCGAAACGCTCGCCCCGGTAGTCGGGCTCCTCCAGCTTGTAGCTCTGCAGCATGGTGCCGGTGGCGCCGTCGAGGATCAGGATGCGCTCGCTGAGTGCCTGGAGGAGTTTTTCGGAGTTCTTGCCGGTGTAGTGGGTCATGCTCGTCTTTGCCAAATCTCGTTCGTCTGTCGTAGGTCGGATTCGCGGAGCCTGGTCCGACGGTTTGTCGGGTTACGGCCCGGCGGGCCTAACCCGACCTACATCTATAAGGAATTAAAGGCGCATTCTAGCAGTTCCGGGGCCGGAGGGCATGGGATAGGCTGTGGCGGCGATAAGCCCTCGCGACGGGGACCGTCGCTCCCACAGGTAGCCCCTTTTTTGTAGGAGCGGTCGTCCCGGCCGCGATTTTTTCCATCGATAGCCCAGAATAAGACCCCATCGCGACGGGGACCGTCGCTCCCACAGGTAGCCCTTTTTTGTAGGAGCGGTCGTCCCGGCCGCGATTTTTTCCATCGATAGCCCAGAACAAGGCCCCATCGCGACGGGGACGCCGCCATGGACGGCGGTGCTCGACGGCGTCGGGAACATGCCGTCCGCCGTCGCTCCCACAGGTAACCTCTTTTTGTAGTAGCGGTCATCCGGGCCGCGATTTCCGACACCGTAATACCGACTTCCGGGCTCTACCTCGTTGGGGATGGGCTCAATAAATTCGTCATGCCGGACCGGATCCGGCATCCAGTCAGACGCCACATGGATTCCGGCCTCGGCTTTGGCGCCATGCGTCGCTCTACCGCCTGCTTCCCTGTAGGCGTGCCCCGGAATGACGACATGGATGCAGGGTTGACATAGATCTCACGTTGACGTTAGATTTAGAGGTATCCAACCGGAAAGGAGGCGACAATGACCCACGATATCCTGCTACACATCGATGAGACACTGGATCACCAGCAGCAACAGAAGTTGCGAACCGCTCTGGCTGAACAGTTCGGCATCGACGCCCGCGCCCATGACTCCAGCAAGCCTCACCTGCTGTTTCTGCCCAGCGACCCGCGCAAGGCGCCGCCCCATGCGGTGCTCGAGGCGGTGCGCCAAAACGGTTTTCGCGCACAACTGGTGGACCTGTGAAGATCGGCGATATCGCCAACCGGCTCGGCACCACGGTGCGCACCCTGCGCTTTTACGAAGAGCAGGGACTGATCCATCCTCGCCGTAGCGCAGGCGGCACCCGCCTCTATGATGACCAGGACGAGTCGCGCTTTGCCGCCCTGCTTGCCCTCTCCCGCCTCGATTTTCCCTTGCAGCATCTGGCGGAACTGGCGGGTATTCGTCCAACGAGCGAGACCGGCGATGCGGCGAGTCACCAAGTGGCCGAGCGGCTTGAGGCGATGAAACGGCAGCTGGCCGAACAGGCCGCAGCGATCGCCGCGATGCAGCGGGATTTGGAGCAGGCCGAGGCGCTCGTGCACCGCTGCTTCGGCTGCCGGCAGCCGCCCAGGCGCGAGGTGTGCGACCGCTGCGAAGTTAGCACCGGGGTGAACGACAGCCAGGTTCTGCAAGTGGTGTGGGATGAACCGCGAAGAGCGTGAGGTTCGCATCCCCTTCAGCTACTACCGGGAGTGGCAGGACGGCTTCGGTGCGCGCGGCTGGAAGCTCGACTGCAGCATCGGCGACCCGGCGGTGATCGCCGCCACCGCCGAGACCGGCGAGCGGATCCCCACCTCGGTGTTTATCCACGACATCCTCGACCACCATCTCTGCGGCCTGCCGATGAGCGGCCATCGCAATGAGGCTATCGCCCTGATTCAGCTCGCTTCGCGTACCGGTGCCGACCCGCGACCGGATTTCGCCGGTATGGTGCGGGAGGATTTGATGCAGGGGCAGGTGAACGGCGAGCCGTTGCGGAATTTTCTGCCGCCGGATCTGGTTCGAATGCTCCCCGAGGGCATGGTGGATGGCCGCGCCGTCATCGATCGGCTCAGTGATACGTTGGGCCAGGAGGTGCTGGGCGAACGGTTGATCCGGCGTTTCTTTGATCTGGGTGAAAGCGGCGCGGATGAGGCGGCGCGTCGCTATCAAAGCCATGGGCTGGATTATGCCCGGCGCGGGGAGCTTGGGTTGGCGCTGCAGGCATTGCTGGTGGAGATGGATCGGCATGCCGTGGCGGAACATTGGCGGGAGGCACACGGTGAGGTAGTGCTCACTTCGAGGGAGTGTGGCTTTGTGCTTTCAGAGCCGCAACAGTGCGTTTGGCGAAAGGGTTATTAGGGTTGTGTCGGATTACGCCGCGTGGCGGAAAATCCGATCTACATGGGATCTGACACTCCAGTCACCGAGAGGAACATTGGCTGTAGGTCGGTTTAGGCGCCCGCCGTAAACCGACAATCGCGACGGGGACCGTCGCTTCCACAATCAAACCCTCTTTTCGTGGGAGCGGTCATCCCGGCCGCGATTGCCTTTATCGCGAGAACCTTGTCGCGCCGCTATCTCGAGGGGAGCTTCGTTCCTACTGCTGTAACTCGATACCATGCCAAAAAGCGATGCGGTCGCGGATCTTTTCCGCTTTGGTTTCCGGTTCGGGGTAGTACCAGGCGGCGTCGGGGTTGACCATGCCGTCGACCACAACGTCGTAGTAGTTGGCGGTGCCTTTCCAGTTACAGTGAGTATGGGTGTCGCTGGGGCGCAGGTATTCGCTGCGCACGGACTCCTTTGGAAAGTAGAGATTGCCCTCGACCATGACGATGTCGTCGCTCCGGGCGATCACGACACCATTCCAGCTGGCGGTTGCCATTGCCTTCTCCCGTCATACAACATGAAGGCAATGCACACTAACCAAATCTTTTTCGCCCGTCCAGACCTTGACGGAGGCCAAAGTGGCGACCGCCATAAAGTAACCGGTCGTACCTATAACGGCACCACCTACCCCCCTCCTCCGAACAGCAGAAAGCCCATGCGCCAATAGTGGTACGCAGCTCACATTATTACGGTGGCTTTCATCAATATACTTGCGTTTAAGGCAAGTTATGTGCAGGTAATGACTTCCATTCGTAGCTTGTGCTAACCTACCCGCTCACGTGATTAAAGGGAAAGATGTCACATGCAAAATATAACAATAAGAACCCTGCCACTACTGTCGCTTTTGCTGCTTGGCGGTTGCGGGGGTTCCGACTCATCATCATCCAGCAACTATACCAACACCCAGATCGCTCCCCGTATCACCGCCTCTCAGGATCAGTCCGGGGATGTCACAACGGTAGCGATACTGCAATCCAGCAGCGGCGCCTCTCTCTATCTTGGAGATGGTGATAGGTTATACGCCTCACTCAACACCCCGCCGGCTGACTTGGTCAATACGGACGGCGACCTCTTTGAAACCGGCCATGAGCTGACTACACGCGTTCAGATAATGGAGAGTCTCGGTACGGAAAAATACTATGCGAACGAGTCTACGGATGATCTCAATCCTCCGATACGGGCCTATGTAGGGTTTGAAAGGGGCAACGGTGAGTGGGTCGGTCAGACCTCGGTGGTCATACCACGCGACTTTACCATTTTGAGCCCTGCCTCCTATAGTTCAATCTCCCGCAACACAGATGACCCGATCACCCTGTCATGGACGAATGTCGATGAGACGACAACGATGAAGCTGCATAGCAGGGTGATCTGTAACAACCTGACCTATTTGGCCGAGGAGGCAATCTCTTTAGGCGCGGACACGGGAACAGCGGAGGTAAGCGCTTCTGATTACTTCCCTGCGAATGCACCCACCGACATAAATTGCCATGCGGTATTCACCTTAGAGCGAAGCTCGCCCGAAAGGCCTATTTCTGAGGAGTTGGGCACGGCCGGCGGCAGCAGCATCATCGGTATCAAACAGAAAATGGTCGAATTTACCTCTACCCCCTAGGAGTTTGACATGACAAGTATGTCTCGACACCTGCTCTTTATACTGCTGATGGCCACCAGTGGCGCTAGCGTGGCTGAGCAGTCCTTTATGATCTCCCCCTCCTTCGGGATGGCGTCAGTCGACGATTACGACGACACTACCCATATTCGTATTGATGGCAGTTATTTCATCATGCCCGAGTTCGGCATCAACGCCTTCGTGACAAACTATTCGGACTTTGAAACCAGCGGCGATTACGGCGATGCCGCCATCGAACTGGACGGCTACGGCATTGGCCTTATCGGCAGGTGGCAGGCGCACCCGCGCTTTCATCCATATCTACGCGTCGATTACTTTTACTGGGATGCCGAGCTAACCGCATTAGGCCGCAACATTGGAAGCGAGAGCGACTTCAGCACCGGTATCGCCCTTGGTGCACAGCTTCCGATTAAAGGCTTTTTCGGCTTAAAACTGGAAGCACAGCGTTATTACGATGTCAGCGGCGCCGACATCGACCAGCTGAACTTCGGTGCAACATTTGAGTTTTAACACCTTTTCATCCGTTTTTGAGAAAGCTTACGACACGGTTATTGCGAACGCGCCCGCCATGGATGGCGGAAGGACACGCGGTGCAGGAGCACACCTGTCCGTGTGCTGGAACAGCCTGGACTGAGAAAGAACAAGATTGTTTCACACCGCGCTGTTTCGTGATCGGACGCTTTCAAACCCTCAACGCATAACAGATATCCCCGCACTCAGCACGGCGAATGCCTTCTACTTGCTTTGCCTCGGGTTAAATGACCCGCAGACAGTGTACGCTGAAATAACGCCGTTCATCCGTCCATGTCCTAACCGGCTCGTACCCGGCCTTGGCGGCCAGACGATGGAAACCTTCGATGGTGTATTTGTAGGAGTTTTCAGTGTGAATCCTCTCGCCAGTAGCAAACTCGAACTGCACCCCGGCAATCTCGACCCACTGCGCCTTGCAACTGATTAAGTGCATCTCCACCCGGCCGGCGGCGGCGTTGTAGTAGGCGAAATGTTCGAACATATTGAGGTCGAAGTCCGCGCCCAGCTCACGGTTAATGCGCGAGAGCAGATTGAGATTGAACTCAGCGGTACGTCCCTGCCCATCGTTGTAGGCGGCATTTAGGATCTCCGGATCCTTGTGCAGATCCACCCCGATGAGCAAGCGCCCCCCCTTGCCCAAAACACGGGCCACATGCTCAAGAAGCCGTCGCGCCGCCTCCGGCTCGAAGTTGCCGATGCTCGAGCCGGGAAAAAAAGCCGCCCGCGGCATACCATCGGGGATCCACGGCAGCTCGAAACCGGTGGAGTAGTCGGCGCAGATGGCGTGAATATCCACACCCGGAAAATCGCTCGCAAGTTCACTTGCCGATTCAATAAGATAATCACGCGAGATATCCACCGGCATGTATGCGGCGGGCTTCAGGGCATCGAGCAGCAAGCGGATCTTGCGGCTGGAGCCGGAGCCGAGCTCCAGCAATAATCCGCCGCGTCCCAACAGTCCGGCCATCTCAACGGCGTGCCGCTCCAACAGGGAGAGTTCGGTTCGGGTGGGATAGTACTCGGGGGTTTGAGTGATCGCCTCGAACAGTTCCGAGCCATGCCGATCGTAAAAGAATTTCGGGGATAGACGGCGGGGCTGCCGGCCCAACCCCTGTAGAACCTCTTGCTTGAGATCCGCCAACGGTGGATGGAGGTCGTAGAAATTGATCATCATATCGTTCATAGATTATCCGCCAAACGTAGTCCTTTGAACTGCCAGCGCTCGTGGGGGTAGAAGAAGTTACGGTAGCTGGCACGAATGTGTTCCCGGGGTGTGGCGCAGGAGCCGCCGCGCAACACCATCTGGTTACACATGAACTTACCGTTGTACTCGCCCAACGCACCTGCAGGAGGACGATATCCGGGATAGGGTGTATAGGGGCCGGCGGTCCACTCCCACAGGTCGCCGTAGAGTTGTTGCAGCACTTCGCCTTGCCCCTGTGCTGCCGGGGCCGGATGAAGACGGCCGTTTTCGCGCAGGTTACCCACTATCGGCTGTGAGGCAGCCGCCAGCTCCCACTCCTGCTCGGTGGGCAAGCGACATCCGCTCCAGCGGGCGTAGGCATCAGCTTCGTAATAACTCAAGTGCGCCACCGGCTCATGGTCTTTGAGTGGCCGCAAACCGGCGAGTGTGAATTGCCACCAGGCATTGTTTTGTTTTACCCAGTAGAGTGGCGCCTGCCACTTCTCACGCTGCACAGCCGCCCAGCCGTCGGAGAGCCAGAACTCGGGGCGCGAGTAGCCGCCCTCATCGATAAACTCGGCGTATTCGATATTGGTCACTAACCGGCTTGCCAGTCGATAAGGCTGAAGATAAACAGAGTGGCGCGGCCACTCATTATCATAGGCAAAACCCTCGCCGCTCCGGCCTATTTCAATCAGTCCCCCCTCGAATGTCCGCCATTGCAACGGCACGTTGCTCCCGTTGCTCTCCGGCAGGTCCCGACGGTAGGCGGGGAACAGAGGATTGACCCAGAAGTTGTGTTTAATGTCGGTCAGCAGCAACTCCTGGTGTTGTTGTTCATGGTTCAGGCCGATTGAGATGCGCAGCGCCACCTCCGGCCACCACTCTCCGACCACCTCGTGGATGAGGGTAGCCATGTGCTCATCAACCCAGTAACGGTAACGGTAAACCTCCTCCACCGAGGGACGCGAAAGCATGCCCCGCTGCGGGCGGGGATGAAACGGTCCGACCTGCTCATAATAGGAGTTGAACAGGTAGCGATACTGCGGATGGAAGGGGCGATAACCGCTCAGGTACTCCTGCAACAGGAAGGTCTCGAAGAACCAGCTCACATGGGCCAGGTGCCACTTTGGCGGGCTGGTCTCCGGGATGCTCTGCAGGAGGTAGTCCTCGGTCTGTAGCGGCGTACACAGTGATTCGCTCTCGTCGCGGACCCGGCGATAGGCGGATAAGGCGCTGTCCCGGGACATCCCGGGATGGATTACCGATGCGGATGTGTATTCCGATGACAACTGGGGCGGCGCCATGCTCCCTCACTTTCGGTCTGTTTCCGGGTGTTTCCCGGCATGCCGTTCTATCCCATATAAGCGTAGACCATGCGAGAGGAGAGGGCGGCGATAACGGAAGTGTGACCGCGTTTTGAGTCCTCCGGCCTGACATCCGCTAGGGTTGAATCCCCTTGGGATCGTAATCCTGAAAAGACAGCAACGGGTTGGCATGGATACGTCTGTACAGTATCGCGTTATTTTCAGCGGAAGGATTCGCAACGGCTTTGAGCGGAGCCAGGTCATGCAAAACCTGGCCCAAAAACTTCGCCTCAACACGCCCCAGCTGCAGCGACTCTTCGATGGCGAGCACAAACATGTGCTAAAGCGCACCGCATCAGAAGAGGAAGCGCGACGCTATATCATGCAGATGGCCCGGCTCGGAGCCGTGGCGACGCTCATGGTCGGCGACGACACGAACTCTTCCGCAGTGCAGCGGCACTCCGAATCCGTGGATAAAGGCAACGTCCTACCCGGGTATGCACCACTGAAGCGCAATTTCCTCTTAAGGCCCCTGTTATTCCTGGCTGCCTGTTTCGAAAGCCTGCTTGCACTGGTATATGCGGTTATCCTGTTGGCCGTCGCCACAGGGACGCTCTACTATTCACTTTTTACTCACTGGGCCTCCGGTGTGATCCCCCAACCTCTGCCGGCACTTGCGTTACAGGTCCTATGCGCCGCACTGGCCCTCGTCGCACTCTTCTTGATGGTCAAGCCTCTGCTCTCGTTCCCGCATATGCGCGATCACGGTGTTATCCTGCCTGCCGACCGGGAGCCGGATCTGCACATGTTCGTGGAGGATCTATGCGAACGTCTGAATCTCCCCGTACCGGTTGAAATACGCATCAACAACGATATCGCCATCAGTTTTCGCCATTACCGCGGCCCAATCGGGTTTTGGAAAGGAGAGAGCATTCTTACCCTCGGCGCCCCGCTACTGGCCGCCGTGACCACCAACCAACTGGCCGGACTGTTCGCCCAGGCCGCCTATTGCTTCAGGCCGCCCCTCTCACCGCGGGCGGCTTTTCTGGTTTTGCTTTCCAATCAGTGGCTGCATCGTGCCGTCTACGGTGAGGATGTTATCGACCGGACACTCGCTCGCCTGGAGTCTGCAGGGCGGTTACCCTCGGCGCCGCTCAAAGTAGTGACAAGCCTGTTCGGCTTCTCGCGAAAAGTACTGCAGAGACGATTGGCCATTAGTCGTGGTTTGGAAAGAGCGCTGGTGCACCGTCTCGTGGCCGATGCGGACAGAAGGGCCCTCACCCTTACCGGAAGTAAAGGTTTCGCCGCGATGGCGGGACAACAACTATTGCTACGCCACGCCTGCGATGAACTGATACCAAAACTGCAGCAACAATGGCTGGATTCGGGCAAGCTGCCCGAAGATTTGTTCCCGCTTTTGCTCCGGCAGGCCCGCGCCCACTCCGCCGACACTCTCAGGCGCTTGTATCCGCAGCAAGAGAAGCGTAAGGCAAAAACCGCCGACATCATTCCCAGCGATGCCCAGAGAATACGGCGCGTGCAAAAACAGAGTGTAGATCCGAATTACGGCAACCTCTCTCCGGCAAAAAGACTGTTACGCTATTTCTCCAAAATCGCCATCACTATGACAGTGCGTTTCTACCACAGCCGGATGAAAATTACGGTCAGCCCGGACCAGCTGCTCCATTTACCCCCCAAGGACAGCACCGAATACCGGGTTAACAGGCGTATCGAAAACTTCTTTAACAACACCTGGTCGGCGCAAGTACCGCTTCAACTCTCCGCATTGATCCAGAGTCTGCACAGTGCGGAAGAGGCCGGAGCGCAATGGCGCAAAGCGGCGACACTGAGTAAGCAGGATTACGGTCGGTCGCAAGAGAGCTATCACCAATTCATGGCGAACGAAAAACTTCTGCTGGACAACACTATCAAGGAGGAGATGTACCGGGCCGAAATATGGCGGGAACCGGGGGGGAAGAAACGGCGCAAAGGCCAATTAGAGGCCTTCCACCAACACTGTCGCGACAGCGAACAGGCGTACGATGAGTCACTGCTACAACTACGTCGGTATATCAAACCCTACGCCCTACGGCTGGCCGCCGCCCTGGCGCTGCTGAAGTTCGCCCCCCACTACAGTAACGACGGCGCCCTTTTCAAAAAAGCGCAACGGTTAATCAACCTATATCACCGCATAGAATCAACTCAGACACATCGTCACGAACTGAAGCTGCATACCGCACTTGTGCATGTTCTGCTCAACTATTCCCGTCGCAACAATCAGAACGTCCATGACCTTATTGAGGAGCAATCCAGCGATATCCGCCGAAAGCTGACCGCGATACGTGCAGTGCTGAAGGACATCGACAACCCCTACCCCGCACAACACGGCGGGAAAAAGGTAATGGACTACCTGTTGTTGGAATCCTATACCGAGGAGAATCCGAGAGGTGATTATGACCGGGGTAACGATGTGGTGCGACGGCTTGAATTGCTGCAAAGGCGCATCCTGGCGCAACTCATCACCATCGCCCGTGAGGCTGAAAAGTCCTATTGCTGAATGACGGCGGCACACACTGTGCCGCCGCATTATTACTCAGCCCATGCGAATGCCCGTGGGCAAGCTCCGACGAAGCTGCTCAATACTATTTGCCTCTTTCAGCGCTTTGACCACACTGGCGACAGGCTCGGACAAATTGAGACCGTAATCGATCTCCCCCGGCAGCTCTGTCGGAAAGGCAAGCCGTTCGTGCGGCGGGCAAAACCGTGCATCGACCTCGCCGGTGTTACCGCGGGCATCGACGCGGTACCAACCGAACTCCGGCAGATAAACGCTGTTAAAACCATGCAGGCAATAGTTGAGATCATCATCGTACAGGCGCTGATAATCGAACCCGGCCGGAATGGCGTTGGCGCGTAATAGGGCAGCAAGGAGATGGCTCTGCGCATAACAGATGCCGTGACCGTTTTGCAGTACCTCCGAGGCGGTGCAGCTGACAGCTTCGGCATTGATGTCAAAACTGTGCGGAATTTCGTCGCGCACAAACTCATAACACCGACGCGCCAGTTCCAGTTTATCCGTCACCCCCTCGGCCAGAGCTTGCGCCCGCTCCGACACCAAAGGGTGGTGATAATCAATAATCGCACTCGCCGCCAAATAGGCCGATGCTGTTTCAGTTTGCTTGTACAAGGTCAGGACCTCCCTGTTGTATTTCGTTCAAAGCGTCGGCAAGACGCGTGATCATTTCATCTATCTCCGCTGCAGAAACAGTAAGCGCCGGCATGAACCGCAGTGTCTCTGCTCGCGGTGTATTGATAAGCAGTCCGCGGTCGAAGGCCGCCTTTGCTATCGCAGTCGCATCGCTGCCCCGGGTCTGCATCGCCAGAAGCAGACCGCTGCCGCGCACCTCGCCGAGCGCGTACGCCTTCGCCAGCAGCTGCAATTTATGGCGCAGGTAATCCGCCCTCTCCCTAACCTGCTGCAGAAAACCCTCTCGGGAGACGGTCTCAAGCACCGCCAGTCCGGCGGCGCACATCAATGGGTTGCCGTTGAAGGTGCCGCCCTGATCGCCGTACTCAAAACAGCTGTACGCCTTTTTCGTCAGCAGCGCCGCCAACGGCACTCCGCCACCGAGCCCCTTGCCCAGGGTGATAATGTCCGGCTCGATGCCATACTGTTCATAGGCAAACAATGTACCGGTGCGGCCTATGCCTGTTTGTATCTCATCGACAATAAGCAGACAGTTTCTCTCCCGTGTCAGCGCACGCAGCCCCTGCACGAAATTTTTATCCGCAGGCACCACACCGGCCTCGCCCTGCACCAACTCGAGCATCACAGCCACGGTATTGGCATCGATCGCTTTGGCCACCGCCTCCAGGTCGTTGTAGGGGACCTTGATAAAACCGGGAACCTTCGGTTCGAACAGTTCAGCCCACAGCGGCTTGCCGGTGGCGGACATGGTGGCCAGGGTGCGGCCGTGGAATCCGTTTTCCATGGTTACAAAGCCGTAGGCGTCCTGCTTGTGCAGCGCCCCCCATTTACGCGCCAGTTTGATCGCCCCCTCATTCGCCTCGGCCCCGCTGTTGGCGAAGAAGACCTCGTCGAACACGCTTTTGCCGGCGAGACTCTCCGCCAAGCGCAACATCGGCCCCGTATAAAAACCGGGGCCGGAACCAAGCAATTTTTCCGCCTGATCCTTCAGCGCATCGACAACGACCCGTGGCGAATGCCCCAAGCAGTTCACCGCCCAGCCCTGAACAAAGTCCATATAACGTCGGCCCGCTCGATCCTCCAACCAGCAGCCTTCACCTCGGGTAAAGACCACATCCGGCCTGGGGGTGACGGGCATGACAGTGCTGTACGGTGCTTCCATTTTCTTGCTCCTTAGTTTTCGTTTTGACAAAAATAATTTCACCGCAAAGGCGCAGGGAAAGGCCATCCTTCCTGTCAACTCACCTGACACTTGCTTCTTCATCCCTGCGGAGACAGCTACCTTGCCTCTCTCACCCATTGTTCTTCGCGTCTCTGCGTCTCTGCGGTATAGCCTTCCTCCGGGAGGGGGCGGTTAACCGGCAACAATAAATTTGTGCGCTTCGTGGCGGTGCTTTACTGCTTTACCGCCTGCATGGCAGGCGAAAAAAAAGGCCGCAGATCCCGGGGGACCTGCGGCCTTTTATTGATTCAGTTTACTGCTCTAACTACCTAACCGATTCAACCTCCGTGCACACAGGATCGCCCCGCTGCGAAATTCGCAGCGCGGACATTCGTGCCAGTCGTTTACGGTTAAGTTGCATCATCATGTCTTTTAGTTTGCACCAAAACTGTATCGATGCCAATACAATTTTTCAGTCCGTCTGTTTCGGAGCTAAACGCCGCGTAACGACACGCATCCTAAAACGCCAATCAAGCAGGGCACTCTTTCGGGCGCCCCCCGCTTACCCGGGTTCGCACCGTACCGGCTGCTCCGGCCGATTGTGACCTCCGCGTGGCCAATTAGATACGCGAAGGGCTTATGGTGATGTGGCGTCCGCACCACTTCTCTTGTTCTCCGTCTATTCAGCAAGTAGGCCCATTAGCATTAGGGATAACGGACGATAAGGAGAATCAATCACTGATTGCATAGCGTCTCAGCACGGTTACTGCTAATAATTATCTATAGTAGAGCGGCGGACAATGGGAGGGCATTACCATGACTGCTGAAATCCTGATGCACATCGATGAAGACCTGAGCGAAGAGCAACAGCGTGAGCTTTTACTCTCTTTCGGCAACCGCGAAGAGGGGATGCATGCCCATCTGCATGCGCAAAAGCCGCACCTGATGTTTGTCGCATACAATCCGGAAGAGCTCTGCCCCCACGACCTGGTGGGCATAGCGGCGGAATCCGGCGTCCACGCCCAGGTGATAGACCTGTAAGTTGCAGATATTGAGCCACGGCCGAAAACCGTGGCTTTGCCTTTCGACTTTATCTCCTCAGGAACACCGATTTTCCACCATCACCGTCACTGACCGGCATGCGGCAACGGCTTTTTCTACATCAACAATTCCGTGGTGTCGGCAAACTCTGTCGGCTCACCTGCAACGTTTCCAATCGCCTCCTGCCGTGCCTTGTCGGTAGCCGGAGATAGCGTCAGCTCAGAATATTAAAAGCGGATGAGAAGCGCATCACATGCTCCATCAGGTGAAAAACCACCTCATCGCTCATTTACCGGTCCGACTCAAACCAGCGGATGGAGCGGCGACGGCGTAGTGCCTCGCTGACACTGATGACTTTACGCACTCTCCTTCTCCTTGTATCCGACTGCCTGCATGAACAGCTGCAACAGCTGCTCTATCAAATTGTCCATGCTGACTTCCTTGTAACGTTCAGCGTGGAGAATACATTTGCTGTAGATCGCCTCCCGAATCATTCCCTGAAAGAGCAGTGTGGCCATGCGTTCATTCACCGGTAAAACCCGCTTTTCATCGGCCAACTCTTTCAGGCTGTATTCGATGTAATCCACGATAGATTGCCAGCGGCTGGCGAAAAAGCGATTCGCGGTCTCTTCACTCTCCAACGCGCTGAGCAACTCCATGCGGAAATAGTCCGGATCCTCCTCGATACGTGAAATAAACACCCGGGTGATGCGCGTCAGCACGCTGGGAAAATCATCCGGCCCATCCAACGCCGCTTCCACATAGGTCTCACGCGGAGCCGCAAGGCTGTCCAGCACTGCCTCATAAAGCGCATCCTTGGATGTAAAATGCCGGTACAGCACAGCAGGGCTGACGCCTACACGCCGCGCAATCTCATCCACCGATACCGCATGAAATCCTTTGTCCGCGAACAACACCTTCGCTACCGCCAGGATCGAAGCGCGTCGTTCCGCCGCCTTCATCCGCTTGGCCATATACTGTCACTCCCCGGTCATCCACTCGAATCCGCCGCCGTCCCATGGACGGCGGCGACCCATTACTGTTTGCGAATCAAAAACTCGAAACCATCCCCTGAGCTCCCGGACTGCAGCAGCGCGTTTCCGGTCTGCTTGCAGAATGCCTCGAAGTCCTTTACCGCGCCTGGATCAGTGGCAATAACCTTTAACACCTCCCCGGCCTTCATGCCCGCAATCGCCTTTTTGGCACGCAATATCGGCAAAGGACAGTTCAGACCGCTCGCATCAAGCTCCCGGCTTATTTCACTCATTTCTCAACTCCTTCTCGTCCATTCAACATGGGGACAGCGGTAGGCTGCCGCGTCACGCTCACGCAACAATCAAAATTTGTAAGTGAACGTTCGTTAACTTATACTTTTAACATGCCACCCGTGTCAAGGCTTCATCCCTTGTGATTGGTAATTGAGTAAGGAGTTGTAGAATGAGTTTTGCGAGAAGTTATTTCGACCCGGGCGATCTCCACCCAATGAGGCTGGTCGAGCGCCTGCTGAACCCTTACCGGTCGATAGCGGAAACGAGTTTGCAGGGACATCCGCTTCGGATCGAGGCGACCCGGCGTGCACTCGGCGCCCTTGACCGGCGCAGCAAACCCCTTAGCGTGGAGCTGCAGCTCTATTTTTCATGTGTAGTGAAAAAACGGGTTCTTTTCCATGAAGAGGCTGTGCCGGGAGAGGAGAGCGTTTCGGACAGGCTTTCTGTTCGTTTTCGCCCCGTGGAGGCACTGACGTGCGATCCTGTTGAGTTCGCCGCCAATTACCCCGAACGACGCGAATTGAAATCCAAGGCGGCATCGAAGATGCACCCTTCACGTCTCTTGCTCGACTACCGAAAAGGGCGCTGGCAGGGCGACTTTGATATCTGAAACTGCCTGCCGAAATATCCGCCTGGCGCAGTCCTTCAGCATTGTTCCCAGGGCAGCTCTTCGAAGCGCCAGCCCCCCAGGGTGCTGCGATGGTGTTCCTCATCGAGTTCACCTTCGAAGCCCTCGGCAATATTGCACACCTTGCTGAAGCCGTTTTCGACAAGGGCGCGCCCCGCCTCCAGTGAGCGTTTGCCGCTACGGCAGATCAGGATCACCGGGGCGCAGCCCTCGTCGCTGTCACAGATCACACCGCCAAGCATCAGTTCGCGCACCTGGCGCACGAAGTGGGGATTCACCTCCCAGTCGGGCTCATCGATCCAGGGGATGTGAACCGCCCCCTTGGGATGGCCGACGAACAGAAATTCCATGTTGGAGCGCACATCCACCAACACGGCGCGCGGGTCGTTTTGCATCAGCTCCCAGGCCTGCCGTGGTGTGAGTGTCTTCACCTCTTCCTGCGTCATTGCATGTCTCCTCCGAAGATGGACCGCTGCAATCGAGGCAAACCGTCAGTGAAGCGGCGGGTTTCCTGCACAGCGGAACTTATTGTTATTTTCGACTCCAAGCATACACCAGCCATCCCGCGATGAACCAATTCGCGTTACAATCCGCATCCATGAGTTCAGATTACATTAAACTACCCAAACTGCTGATGCGGCCCATCGGCCGCGCCATCGCCGATTTCGATATGATCCGCGAGGGGGATCGGGTGCTGCTGGGGCTGTCCGGCGGCAAGGATTCGCTCTCCCTGCTGCATGTGTTGCGCCACCTGCAGCGCCATGCGCCGATTGACTTCGAGGTGGGGGCGATCACCATCGACCCGATGATCCCGGGCTTCGACCCCACACCGCTGAAGCAATATCTGGCCGATCTGGGCGTGCCCTATATCTACGATGCCGAGCCCATCGCCGATGAGGCGATGAAGTTCCAGGACGACCCCAGCTTCTCCTTCTGCGCCTTCTGCTCACGCTTAAAGCGCGGCTCGATCTACAGCCAAGCGCGCGAGCACGGCTACAATGTCATCGCCCTGGCCCAGCACCTTGACGACCTGGCGGAGAGCTTCCTCATGTCCGCCTTCCACCGCGGTCAGCTCGGCACCATGAAGGCCCACTACGTCAACGACAAAGGGGACCTGCGCATTATCCGCCCGCTGGTCTATGTGCGCGAGCGCCAGACCGCCGCCTTCGCCGAAAACGCCGAACTGCCGGTGATACCGGACAACTGCCCGGCCTGTTTCTCCAAACCCACCGAACGGCAGCACTTCAAGGAGCTGCTGGCCGAGGAGGAAGGGCGTTACAAGCACCTGTTCCGCAATCTGCTGCATACCCTCAAGCCATTGATGGCCGACGATAACCGGGGAGGCCGGGAAGAGTGAGCCGAACCACACCGACGCTGTTGCGGGGGCTATTCAGGGGGCTTGCGCTGCTGCCGCTCCCGGTGCTGCATGCGGCGGGCTATCTGGTCGGCAGCTTCATCGCCCTTTTCCCCAACCTGTACCGTCGTATCTCGCTACGCAATCTGGAACTTTGCTTCCCCGAAATGTCCCATGCCCAGCGGGCCCGGCTGCTGGTGAAGAGCCTGCGCGAGACGGCCAAAACGGTAATGGAGACCCCGCTTGCCTGGCATGGCAGTCGCAAGCGCCTGCTCAAACTGGTCAAAAGCGTCCATGGCGATGAGCTGCTGAAGCAAGGCATCGAAGCGGGCAAGGGGGTGATCATCGCCTCCCCCCACCTGGGCAGCTGGGAGATCATCGGCCAGTACCTGCAGACCCGTCATCCGCTGACCTGTATGTACAAACCGCCGAAGAGCGAGAGCTTCGAGACCTTGATGTACCGGGGACGGACCCACCTGGGGATGGACCTGGCGCCGACCGACGCCGCCGGGGTACGCAAGTTAATGGGCGCCCTCAAGCACGGCGAACAGATCGGCATCCTGCCGGATCAGGACCCGGAGGAAGGAGGCGCGGGGATCTTCGTCCCCTTCTTCGGCATCCAGGCGCGCACCATGACCCTGCTGCCGAAACTGGCCGCCAAGAGCGGCGCCGCGGTACTGGTGGCCTACGCCGAACGGCTCTCCTGGGGGCGCGGTTATGCGATCCACTTCAACCCCTGCGACGAGGCGATCCGCGACACGGATCCGGAACGCGCCGCCGGCGCCATGAACCGGGCCGTGGAGGCGGCGGTGCGCGAGTGTCCGCAACAGTATCAGTGGAGTTACAAGCGCTTTCGCCACCGCCCGAACCGGGAACCCTCCCCTTATCGCAGGACTCCACCGCCGGAAGAATAAGTTGACGCTTCCACCACCCGGTCCCGAGTGTCAGCAACTCTAATCGGCGCCGTCTTTGGCTGCATAGTCCGGCCGGGGCCGGGGGCCGGAGCCGGACCGGTTGCGCATGGTATAAGGCGGCGGTGCGCCGTCGGGCAGGGTCTGGAAGAGGCGGAACGACCACATATACTGCTCGGGATGCTCCCGAATCATCTTCTCCAGCATGCCGTTGAGTCGCGCCGCATCCTGCTGCTCATCCTCGCCGGGGAAGTCCTCGAGCTTGTCATAGATTTTCACCACGTAACGGCCTGCCGCATCGTCGTAATAGGTCAGGGAGGTGAAGACATCGGCCCCGGTCATCTTCGCCAGGCGCGAAGGGGTGGTCAACGTCGCCCGCGGGATACCGAAGAAGGGGGCGAACACCGAGCTTTCCGGCCCCAAGTCCTCGTCGGTGAGGATATACAGGGCGTATCCCTGGCGCAGGCCGCGGACCACCGGACGCAACCCGCCGCTGCGGGGGAAGACCAGGCCGTCGAATCGCACCCGGCGCCGGGCGGACATCCACTCGATCAGCGGGTTGCGCGCCTCTTTGACGAAGGTCTCGAACGGATAGTCGGCCGACAGCGCCACCCCGCCCCGATCCAGTCCGGGGGTATGGCAGGTAACAATGATCACCCGGCGTCCGGCACCCAGCGCCTCCGCCGGCAACTGGTCATTCTCCAGCACGATATTGCGGCGAAAACGCCGCTCGCTGCCCCACCAAAAGAGGCCGGTATCCAGGACCGCCTGAACCAGATAGCGAAAAAACGCCTGTGCCATGACCTCGCGTTCGGCCTCGGTGCGTTCGGGAAAACACCACGCCAGATTGGTCAGCACAATCTCACGCCGCTTGCGGTTGCGGCGCATCACCATCGCCCCCAACCGGCGCGCCAGCGCGATACGCCACCGCTTGGGCGTGACGCTCATCAGCCAGAGAAAGGCGAAACCGAGCCAGGTGGGCCAGTAGCGTGGCCCCAGATAGGCCGCCCTGAACGGCGGGCAATAGCGATTCTGCGGTGGCGTCGG
>JAWOIT010000014.1:0-6659 GCA_046484535.1 Pseudomonadota bacterium
CATATCCGCGTGGAAGCCTTCGGCACGGTGGACGAGCTGAACAGCGCCATCGGCACGGTGCGCGCCGAACCTCTGCCCGAAGGTATGGATGAAGTCTTCAGCGCCATTCAGCACCGACTGTTCGATCTCGGCGGTGAACTTTCGGTCCCCGGCTATCAGGTGATCGAAAACAGCGATATCGAAGCGCTCGAGCAGCAACTCGACCACTACAACGCCGGATTGCCGAGACTAAAAGAGTTCATCCTCCCCGCCGGTGGGCGCGCCACCGCCTGCTGCCACCTGGCACGCAGCATCTGTCGGCGTGCCGAACGGCGCGTCTACAGTCTGAGCGAAAAAGATATCGTCAACCCGCAGGCACTTGCCTATCTTAACCGACTCTCCGATTTGCTGTTTGTCATCGCACGCGTGCTGGCCCGCTTCGAAAATGGCGAAGAGGTGTTGTGGAAGCCGAAAACATGAGGACGCCCCGGCAATGAACCTTTAATTGTAAGTGTAGGAGCGGCATCCTGCCGCGACCGAACGGGATCATATTTGACTAATCGCGGCAGGATGCCGCTCCTACACCTTGAACTTTGAACCCGACAATCAATGAAAAATTTTCTATTCATTATCACGTTGCTGTTTAGCACAACCCTGACCGCCGAGCCCGAGTGCCCGCGTATCATCAGCCAGTCGCCCTATATCACAAAAAGCCTGCAGTGGCTGGGGCTGGAGGCCTGCATCGTCGGTGTCAGTCGTTACGATACGCTGGAGCGCCCTTATACCGGCGGCGTGCTCGATCCGGACGCTGATCTTATCGCCACCCTGGAACCCGACCTGCTGTTCACCTCCGACTGGACCCCGGAAGACAGGCTGGCGGCGATCACCCCTGAGGGAACACGCAGTTTTCGGCTAAAAGGTTTTGGCAGCATGGCGGAGATCGAGACGAACCTGCGACTCATCGGCCGCGAGGCAGGCATTGATGATATCGAACAGCGCGTCACCGCCTTCCACCGGGAGTGGACGCAACTTGCCGGGAAGGTAAACGGAAACGGTAAAAAAGTGCTGCTCCTCTCCGCCTGCTCCGGCATGCCTTACTCCTTCGGCCGGCAACGCTGGCTCAGCGATCTTTTCGCTCGGGCAGGCTTTGTTAACGTAGAGACTGTAGAAAAGCTCCGCCACATCACGCCGGGCGAAGAGGTCACCACCCTCAACGCACTGATCAACGCGCTGGAACCGGAGCTGCTGTTCATCTTCGAGCGCAAAGAGAACGCACAGTGCGCCTTCATCAAGCCGAAGACGCCGCTCCGCATCATCAACCTCGACGGTGACAAGTTCCTCCACCCCGCCCCGGTCCTGTTGGAGGGGCTGGCCGAACTACAGCGCCATAATGCGCACTGGAGCCATTGATGGAGAAAGACATAAATCAACGCCACACCGAACGCATGGCCCGTAAAAAAGCGGTGATGGACGATCGCATCGCCGGGGCCACAGACGAACGCGGCCTGCTTATCGTCAATACCGGCAACGGCAAGGGCAAAAGCTCCGCGGCCTTCGGTGTGGCGCTGCGCGCCCTCGGTCATGGCATGAAGATCGGCATCGTACAGTTCATCAAGGGACGTGACAGCACCGGCGAGGAGCTCTTTTTCAAGCGGCTTCCCGACGTGCCGTTTCACGTCACCGGCGACGGTTTTACCTGGGATACCCAGAACCGTGCACAGGACGAAAACACCGCGCTAAAGGGTTGGGAGATCGCGCTGACGCTGCTGCAGGATCCGGAGGTTGATTTGGTGATATTGGACGAGCTCAACATCGTCCTCAAATACCGCTACCTGCCGTTGGAGACCGTACTGGAGGGGCTGAAAAACCGCCCGCCCAGGCAACATGTCATCGTTACCGGGCGGGGGGCGCCTGAAGAGTTAATCGAGCCGGCCGATACCGTCACCGAAATGCGTGAGATCAAACACGCCTTCAAATCAGGTATCAGAGCCCAACCCGGAATCGAATTCTAACCCTCGGCCTAGAAGCGGTAATTCATCTCAAGAGTCATCATATCCGAGGAGTGATCCAGCCCGGCGGAGTCACCCGGGTAATAGTACTTGGCGCCGGTAATTTGATCAGTGACAACTGTAGTCGCCTTGATCTCATCATACTTCTGATAGTTGTAGCCGAACATCAGGGTCAGCTGTCTGGCGATCTCGAATTCCATCGTGATCTCATAACCCAGCCACTCGCCGTCATCGCCCTCTTCCTCGAAACGCAGCGATCGCAGGTGGTGGATGTCCACATCCTCACCCTTTGCCCATTGACTGTAGCGAACGTTGGCGTTCAGTATCAAATCCATGCCGTTGTAGTTGCTGGCGGATTCAACCCCGAGCCCGATATAGGGTGTTTTGAAGGTCTGCTCATAGGAAATTCCCGGAATATTCGGGAAAGTCAGATAGGTGTCGCGAAAAGAGTCCACTGAGTACACCCCATAGCCGCCGCTCGACTGCCAGTCGAAATGATCCTGCTTATAGCCCACAATACCGAACAGTGCGGTTTGATAAAGGCTGGCGTTTCTGTCTTTAAAGCGATGGAAGGTAATATCCGCACTGAGGTCAAACAGGGTCACATCCCTGACAACGGTATCCTCGTGGTGCGACCAGTGGCTCCAGTCCTCACCCACGTACAGCCAGTCATAGTCGTCCATGGTGCCGTCGCCTTCAGTGGCGTTTTTCCAGTAGTCCAAGTTTATATCGACCCGGTCGCCGATGGGCAGGGTGGCGCCGATGCCAAGCATGTAGACATCGTTCAATTTCCACTGCAGCTCACTGATTTTGTAGCCGGGAATGCCGGTATAGGCGCCGTAGGCATCATAGACATACTCACCTGACTCGCCGTTCAACACCCCGCTGCTCAGCCGCAGCTCGAACTTGTTATCCGCAGTGACAATGCTATCGGCAACGGCGCCGACACTGAACAAGGTTCCCATCAAAAGTGGAACGAACTGCGTAGTCATCCGCCTGGTCCCTGCCATAACTTACCTCTGTTATTAAATTATTGGTTTGTTGGACGAAAATAGTGTTAAAAATAGCACTGCTATGAACCTGCATGCAAGAAATTGAAAGCTATCCGGCTATTTCAAGCATATTCAACCCAGATACAGGAGCAACCTTGGCGAACGCAAAATTACGGCTCTACCGCTCTAAATATCATTGGTTTAGAATCATTACACACTTTTAACCTAAATCATTTTAAAGGTTTACGAGACAATCCATGACGTCCTTTGTTGAAATCCTGAAAACGCTCCCCGCCATCGATGACATTGCAGGGATCGCTCTCTACAGCGGTGACAGCGACACCCCGCTGGATATCATCGAAAACAAGCCCGGCAAGGCCGGTTCCGTCGCCGTCTACCATGCGCTGCTGCAGGAGTTTGGTACACTCAACGCTGATGCGGCAAAAAAGGGGCTTGAGCTTTACGCCGAGCACGTCGCCGATGCCGAGGCCAACCCCGGCAAACACCCGAACATCGACCGGTTGTTCAATATCATCAAGAAGCGATCGGAATTACGCATGGAAGCCATCTATAAATAACGAAATTTCACCGCAAAGGCGCAGAGACGCAAAGGTAATGAGTAAGCGACTTATTCAATGACACGTGCAGTGATAGCTCATGGTTTTCAGACAAGCACTTGATACCATTAGCTAAAGTCCCTTTGCGCCTCAGCGCCTCTGCGGTAAAAAAAACACAGCAAGAGGTTAGCAGTATGAACGATCCCATCGTCGTCATCGGCACCGGCGAGATGTCCGGCGTCTTCACCCGCGGCTTTCTCAAGCTCGGCTACCCGGTCTTCCCGGTCAACCGCAACACCGATATGGAAAAGATGGCCAAGGCCCTCACCGCCCCGGCGCTGGTGCTGGTCGCGGTGGGCGAAGCCGACCTGCACCCGGTGCTGGAGAAGATCCCGGAGAAATGGAACGACTGCCTCGCGCTGCTGCAGAACGAACTGCTGCCCCGCGACTGGGAGGCCCACGGCCTGCAGGAACCGACGGTGATCTCGGTCTGGTTCGAGAAGAAGAAAGGCCAGGACTACAAGGTGGTCGTCCCCTCGCCCACCTATGGTGCCGGCGCTCCCATTCTGGAGAAGGCGCTGGAGACCCTCGACATCCCCACCTGGGAAGTCGCCGGTCACGACGAGATGACTTTCGAGTTGGTGCGCAAGAACCTTTACATCCTCACCACCAACATCACCGGCCTGGAACTGCCTCCCGGCACCGATGTGGATGAGATGTGGAACCGGCACCAGCCACTGGCCCGCGAGATCGCCGATGAGGTCATGGACATCCAGGACTGGCTCACCGGCAAGAAATGGGAACGGGAAAAGTTGATCGCCGGTATGGTCGAGGCCATCGAGGGTGACCTGCAGCACAAGTGCATGGGGCGATCCGCACCGGCACGGCTCAAACGCAATCTCGGTTTTGCCGATGAAGCGGGGCTGGCGGTACCGAAGCTCCGGGAGATCGCGAAGAAGCTGGATTAAGCCTTAAACACCAAGGGCGCCCAGGCAGGGGGGGGGCGCAGCGGATTAATGGGCACGTTTCACTTTATAAGGCTTTGTCATAGGTTAGTTCTTAAGACTCATTCCGGCCTTTGAATCCCCTCCCCCCCCCCCGGGAGAGGGTTAGGGAGAGGGGATCAAATAAACCTTAAGAACTAACCTATGAAGGCTTTGTTGGCTCTCCAGGCAGAGACTATATTCAAGCTATGCACCTCACCCTGCTTGTCTTTATCATAGCCACTCTATTTCTGGGTTACTTCCTGCTACCTTTTGCCGTGAGACTGGCCTACCGGGCACCACGCCGTGTGGAGACCGGCTCACCCGCTGATGCCGGGTTGCCCTATCGAACCATTTCGATCCCCACAGAAAACGCCCGTCAGCTGTTTTCCTGGTACATACCGCCGCCGGCACAAGCCGAACAGGCTCCTGCGGTAGTGGCGATGCACGGCTGGGGTTCGAACGCCGAACTGATGCTGCCGTTTGCGAAGATACTGCACCAGGCAGGTTATGCCACCCTACTGGTCGATGCCCGTAACCATGGCCGCAGTGATGCGGATAGCTTCTCCTCCCTTCCACGTTTTGCCGAGGACCTGGAGCACGCCTTTAACTGGATACAAAAACAGCCGGAGATCGATTCCCATAAAATTGCCCTGCTCGGCCACTCGGTCGGCGGTGGGGCGGCGCTGCTGGTTGCCTCGCGCCGTAATGATGCGGCGGCGGTGGTAAGTATCGCCGCGTTTGCCCACCCTGAACTGATGATGCGACGCCACATGCGTTCGAACCATATTCCGTACGCCCTGTTTGGCTGGGCTGTGCTGCATTACATCGAATCCGCGATCGGCGTTAGTTTCGATACAATCGCGCCGGTCAATACTATTCAGAAGATCCACTGCCCGGTGCTGCTGATCCACGGTCGCGATGACCGCAGCGTCCCACACTCCGACGCCGAAGCGATCTACCAGCAGCGGGCACACCGGCAGGTTAAGTTGCTAACACTGCACGGTGCCGGTCATAACTCCATCGAACATATCGAATCCCACGGGAATGAGTTGATAAGTTTCCTCCACTTATACCTGTAAGCGAAGCCCCCTCCCCGCCAGTAATAACAGCGAAGTGCACGGCCTCTGAACAGTGATTAGTGTCACACCACATCAGTGCGCTTAGTTGAAATATCATTAAACAGTCTCTACCACATCCCGCTTTTGTGAATTTGTCACGGATATTGTATTGCAATACCGGCACCTTAGACGCGCTTCCCACAATATAAACCCCGACGTTTACAGTATTTCAGTAACCATTTAACAGTTTGATTTAGGATGCGAAAAATGATGCTGAGTATTCGCTCACTCAGGTGGCTATTGTTGCTACTTGGTCCTGCACTGACATTCAACGCCAATGCCGAAAGGCTCTATTGCGAGGGGGCCAAAGAATTAAGATGTATTGGTGCTGACCAACGAGTGGTAAAGAGCAATGCCGTCTGCTTCGACCCCAAGCGATGCGGTCAGGAAGGCTTTGTCTGCAAAGCGACGCTGGATGACCTTGCCGGTGAACATAACACCCTGCGCCGGCAATACAGCGAACTGGCTGATACGCACAATGAGTTGATTGAGACGTATGAAAACAGTGTCGACGCACATGAACACAATGTGCGTTGTATTAACCGCGCCACCACATTGGAGCAGGCAAAAAGCTGCATATGACCCGAATGGCACTTACTTAAGGAGGCACGGATGTATTACTTCGTCATTAGCGCATGCTCGTGGCGGGAAGCCGGCTGTTTTTATGACTGGATTCCGGCCAAAGACACGCCGGAATGACAGCCTTGGTTTTCTGATTGTTGTTAAGGTAAGCGGCACTCGCATATAACCTCTCTTCACCAATAGATAGAGGGTAGAACCTGCTGCTCATAACTCCCAAATCACCGCTCATCCTCCCATGGCACCCCCCTCTGTCATGAGCTACTTTTATGTCATATGCCATGAGCGGCCCTGACGAACCGAAGAGCGGTAGTCAGCCTCTCAAGCCATCAACAGGTCGACTATCCCAATGTAAACAGGAGGGTTGCTATGGAAGAGGTCGAAAAGCTTTTCGATAAGGCGGTCAGTGAGATCGAGCGGATGCTTAACACCAAGACGG
>JAWOIT010000044.1:0-4138 GCA_046484535.1 Pseudomonadota bacterium
AATGCTGGTCAGTTAAGGAAAACCAGAGCACGTAGGAGCGGCTTCCAGCCGCGATTTTATGCTTAAGTGCTGAAAAGAAAGAAGCCGCCTTGTGGGTAAATGCTGGTCAGTTAAGGAAAAACAGAGCACGTAGGAGCGGCTTCCAGCCGCGATTTTATGCTTAAGTCGCGGCTGGAAGCCGCTCCTACATGTTAAATTATCGCTTAACTGATCGGCATTACTGCCTTGTGGGCGGCTTTTTCGTTTGCAGCTGGTTTTTGAACCTAGAGTGAGGCAAGCACCCTGCCGGCCGCTGCAATGGTATCGTCGATATCCGCATCGCTGTGGGCGGCGGAGACGAAGCCTGCCTCGAAGGCGGAGGGGGCGAGATAAATCCCTTCGTTGAGCATGCCGTGGAAGAAGAGCTTGAAGCGATCCGCATCGCACTTGTCCACCGCCTGGCCGAAGGATGTGATCGTGTCCTCCTCGGTGAAGAACAGGCCGAACATGCCGCCGACATGATTCTCGCTCATCGGCACGCCGGCCTTTTTCGCTTCGGCCATGATACCGTTGACCAGTTTCTCCACCTTAGCGCTGATGCCCTCGTAGAAGCCCGGTTCGGCGGCCAGCTTGAGGGTGGTCAGGCCCGCGGCCATCGCCACCGGGTTGCCGGAGAGGGTGCCGGCCTGGTAGACCGGGCCGAGCGGGGAGATGTGCTCCATGATCTCGCGTTTGCCGCCGAAGGCCCCCACCGGCATACCGCCGCCGACCACCTTGCCCAGGGTGGTCATGTCCGGCTTGACCCCGTAGTGGGCCTGGGCGCCGCCGAGGGCGACGCGGAAGCCGGTCATCACCTCGTCGAAGATGAGCACGCTGCCGTACTCGTCACAGACCTCGCGCAGCCCCTCGAGGAAGCCGGGCACAGGCGGGATGCAGTTCATGTTGCCGGCCACCGGCTCGACGATGATGCAGGCCACCTGACCGCCGATCTGGCTGAACGCCTCCTTGACCTTGTCGATGTCGTTGAACGGCAGGGTTACGGTGTGTTCGGCCAGTGCCGCGGGGACGCCGGGGGAGTTGGGCACGCCAAGGGTCAGCGCACCGGAGCCGGCCTTGACCAGCAGTGAGTCGGAGTGGCCGTGGTAGCAGCCCTCGAATTTGACGATTTTGTCGCGGCCGGTGTAGCCGCGGGCCAGGCGGATGGCGCTCATGGTCGCCTCGGTGCCGGAGCTGACCATGCGCACCATATCCATGGAGGGGACCAGCTCGCAGAGCTTATCGGCCATCTCGGTTTCGATCACGGTGGGGGCGCCGAAGGAGAGGCCGCCGGCGGCGATCTCCTGCACCGCCTTGATCACCTCCGGGTGGGAGTGGCCGGCGACCATCGGCCCCCAGGAGGCGACATAGTCGATATACTTTTTGTCCGATTCGGACCAGAGGTAGGCCCCCTCGCCCTTCTTGAAAAAGACCGGTTCGCCGCCAACGCCCTTGAAGGCCCGTACCGGGGAGTTGACCCCGCCGGGGATGTGTTTCTTGGCGGCTTCAAAAAGTTCGTGTGAATGCGGCATGATTTAATCCTTGATTACTTGTTAAACGCAAAGGCGCAAAGACGCGAAGGCCGCAAAGAAAGGCTTATTCATTGATATCCCTTTGCGTTCTTTGCGTCATGGCGTCTTTGCGTTGAAATCTTAGTCTTCAAACAGTTTACTGATCTTTTCGGCGGCGCCGAGGATGTCGGCCTGGCCGAAAACGCCGTTGATCACGGCGAGCATGTCGGCGCCCGCTTCCACCAGTTGGGCGCCATTGTCGGCGGTGATGCCGCCGATGGCAACCACGGGATGCTCAGTTTCTGTTTGGCCTGGCGGATAAGCTCGGCGTCGGCCTTGAGGGCATCGGGCTTGGTGGGTGAGGGGTAGAAGCTGCCGAAGGCGACGTAATCGGCGCCGGCCTTCTCCGCCTCGATGGCGCGATCCAGGTCGTTATAGCAGGAGACGCCGATAATGGCGTTGGGCGGTAGTTTTTTGCGTGCTGCGGCGATGTCGGCATCGTCCCGGCCCAGGTGTACTCCCTTGGCCATGATATCGGCGGCAAGGTCGACATCATCGTTGATGATCAGTGGTATCCCCAACGGGCGGCAGAGGTTGCTCAGATCCGCCGCTTCCCACTGGCGTCGCATCGTATCATCGCCCTTGTCCCGGTACTGGATCATCACCGCACCGCCCTGAATAGCCAGCGCGACGGCCTCGACCATGCGCTCGGGGGAGAGCAGTTTGCTGTCGGTGATGGCGTAGAGCCCGCGGGGCAGTTGTCGTGTGGTCATAAAATCTCCTCAATCGAAAGCACTGGCGAAAGCACTGGCGAAAGCACTGGCTACTCGCCCCGTCCGGCAGGCTATTTTCACCGCAAAGGCGCGGAGGCGCAAAGATGGGATGCTAGGCATGACAAAGCTGCTGCGGAGCGTATTAGTCTTCACTTTCACCGCGCGCCCAGAACAGGCGGTTGGGGTGGTATTGGCCGAGTCCCAGGCGGAAGCCGCTGTTGAGCGCCTCCCAGGTGTACTCCTGCGCCTCATGGATGGCGGTAAACGGCTCCAGCCCCTGGGCCAGCAGCCCGGCGATGGCGGCGGAGAGGGTGCAGCCGGAGCCGTGATAGCTGTGCGGCAGACGCTCCCACGAGAAGGTCTCCAGCAGGCGGTGGTTGCCGTAGAGGCGGTTATCCACCGTCTCGCTGTTCTCGTGGGTGCCGGTAATCAGCACCAGTTCGCAACCGTCGTCGAGCAGCTCCTGGGCACAGGCATCCAGGGTGTCCGCCTCATGGGCCAGGATGCGGGCCTCCTCGCTGTTGGGGGTGAGTACCGTGGTGTAGGGAAAGAGCAGCTCGCGCATTGCCGCCTGCATTTCGTCACCCGTGAGATGGGTGCCGCCGCCGGCGCGCAGGATGGGGTCCAGCACCACGGGGATGTCCGGGTAGTCGTGTAGGATGCTGTGGATCACCTCGATATTCTCCACACTGCCGGTCAGGCCGATCTTGATCGTGGCCACCGGCATATCCTCCAGCACCGCCCGGGCCTGCTCGATGACCAGTGAGGACTCCACCGGCTCGATCCGTTGCACATTCTGCGTATCCTGCACCGTCAGCGCCGTGACCACCGGCGCGGCCTGTGCGCCCATGCTGGCGATCGCCTCGATATCGGCCTGGATGCCGGCACCGCCGGTGGGGTCGTTACCGGCCAGGGTCATCACCACTGGAATTTTGTATTGGCTCATAGAATAAAAGCTTTAACGCAAAGGCGCTAAGATGCAAAGGCCGCAAAGGGAAGCAGGTCTCGATAAACCTTGCCACCTGTGTGTGCCGACGGAAAAGTTATACCACGATAACCGGGAACGGCAGCAATTAACAAAACAGCCATCATTAAGTTCTTTGCGTCCTTCGCGTCTTTGCGCCTTTGCGTTGAGGTTTTAAGGTTCAATCAAACTCCCCGCCTGGCGGGCGATGAAGGCGGTTTTGGCGGAGAGCTCCAGTGAGCAGCTCCACTTATAGGCTAGGTTGATGCTCTTCGCCCGGGCGTAGACACCGTGACCGCGCACCACGGTGATCGGGTGTTCGGCCAGCACCTCGGCGACCGCCTCGGGGGCTTCATCAATGTAACGATCATAGGGGATCGTGATCACCGGTACCCGTTTAAAATAGTACTGCCCCTCAAAATCGGGGGGAATGAAATCCTCGCCGTTCATGGTCAGGGCGACGGTGTAAGGGCCGTGGCTGTGGAGCACCGCGCCCGCCTCCGGGTTGTTTCGGTAGACCAGACGGTGCAGTCGGGCATCCAGTGAGGCGCCTTCGCCGAGTGTTCCGTTTAATTCACAGCGGATCAGCTGATCGGCGCTGAGCAGATCGGCGCAGGCGCCGCTGGGGGTGACCCAGAAGTCCTGCTCCACCCGCACCGAGGCATTGCCGCTGTGAGAGTCGTTATTGCCGTATTGGCGCAGCCAGCGGTAGTGGCGTACCAGATCTTCGCGAGGGTCCAAAGTCGTATCCTCAGCCGGTTATTACTAAAAAGGAGATTATGCCACAGGCGGCCGTGGCACTCGATGGCGACGCAGCCGCGACCACCACCAGTGCGGGCCGAAGAAGAACAGCGCCGCAGCGGCGACCACGATCG
>JAWOIT010000058.1:0-34134 GCA_046484535.1 Pseudomonadota bacterium
CCGCTGGTGTCATCGCTGAAAGTGGCTCGCGAGGCCGTCGGAAACCGAGTCCTGGCCGACGCGGTCGGACAGTCCATCGACCAGGTGCAGAAAGGCAAGGGCCTGGCGAGAAGCCTGGCGGGCAACTCGAATGATGGTGGGGAAGCCCACCTGCGCCTGCACCTGCCACGCCTCCTCCATGGAGTGGGCCACGGCGGCCTTGGGCATATCCAGGCCGATCTTGGTCATCGCCTGATGGAACTTGTCACGGTCCTCGGCCTTGTCGATAGCCTCCTTGTCGGCGCCGATCATCTCGACCCCGTACTGCTCCAACACCCCTTCACGGGCCAGGTCGAGGGCGCAGTTGAGCGCCGTCTGACCGCCCATGGTCGGCAGGATCGCATCCGGGCGCTCCTTGTCGATGATCTTGGCTACCGTCTCCCAGGTGATGGGCTCGATGTAGGTGGCATCGGCCATCTCGGGATCGGTCATAATGGTCGCCGGATTTGAGTTGACCAGGATGACCCGGTACCCCTCCTCGCGCAGCGCCTTACAGGCCTGGGCACCGGAATAGTCGAACTCACAAGCCTGGCCGATGACGATCGGGCCGGCGCCGATGATGAGGATGCTTTGGATGTCTGTACGCTTTGGCATTTCTATTCCAGACTGGATTGAAACTAAAAAAATCTCACCGCAGAGGCGCAAAGTGCGCAAAGGTTTTCACATATCCTTGTGCCGGCGGAGTAACACTGGCCGACACGAACGCTTCAACACTGGAAAGGCATCAATGTCCATGCAGATACCCTCTTTGCGACCTTTGCGTCTTTGCGGTGAATAATCCTTTATCAGGGTTACTTCTTGCTGTCTTCAATCAATTCAATGAAGTGGTCGAATAGCGGCGCCACATCATGGGGGCCGGGACTGGCCTCCGGATGCCCCTGGAAACTGAAGGCCGGGCAGTCGGTACGGTGCACCCCCTGCAGCGAACCGTCGAACAGTGAGCGGTGGGTCGCACGCAGGTTGGCGGGCAGGCTGTCTTCGTCCACCGCGAAACCGTGGTTTTGCGAGGTGATCATCACCGCACCGCTGTCCAGATCCTGTACCGGATGGTTGGAGCCGTGGTGTCCGAACTTCATCTTGCCGGTGTTGGCGCCGCTGGCCAGGGACAGCAACTGGTGCCCCAGGCAGATGCCGAAGATGGGCAGCCCGGTGTCGATCAGGGTCTTGATCGCTTCAATGGCGTAGTCACAGGGCTCCGGATCGCCGGGGCCGTTGGCGAGGAAGATGCCATCGGGCTTGAGCTTCATCACCTCTTCGGCCGGGGTCTGTGCCGGCACCACCGTCAGACGACAACCGCGATCCACCAGCATGCGCAGGATGTTACGCTTGACACCGTAATCGAAGGCGACCACATGGTGCGGCAAGGCCTCTTCAATGGGACCCTCGGGATGCCCCGGCAGTCCGCCCTCCAGGCTCCAGGTCCCCTGGACCCACTCATAGGGCTGGTGGGTGGAGACCTCCTTGGCGAGGTCCATCCCCTTGAGGCCGGGCCACTTGCGGGCGGCGGCTACCGCCGCCTCGGCGTCGATATTCTCACCGGCGACAATGCAGCCGTTCTGCGCCCCCTTCTCCCGCAGGATTCGGGTCAGTTTGCGGGTGTCGATATCGGCGATCCCCACCACCTTATTCTTGTGCAGATACTCATCCAGCGGCAGCTGGCTGCGCCAGCTGCTGGCGAGCAACGGCAGGTCGCGAATCACCAGGCCGCTGGCGAAGACTTCGGAGGACTCTTCATCCTCGTCATTGGTGCCGACGTTGCCGATATGGGGATAGGTCAGGGTGACGATCTGTCGGGCATAGGACGGATCGGTGAGGATCTCCTGATAGCCGGTAAGCGCAGTATTGAATACCACCTCACCAATGGTCTGCCCCTCAATACCGATGGACTCACCCCAGAACAGGGTGCCATCTTCCAGGGCCAGCAGGGCCGGTTGCCGCAAGGTAACCTCCACGTGTCAGATGTGCAAAGCGGGAGAGGCCTTAGCGTAACCTCTCCCGCTTAGGGAAAACCGAAAGGAAGGCGCATGCGCGCCACTTGCCAGATTGCGGGGAATTGTAATGGATGCCCACCCCTCTGTCCATCCGGTTAATGCCCTTTCATATCAATTTGTTTAACCGTTTTATGGCAACGAGATGTGAGCGGTACCGCTTACACCGTCAAGAATTAAAGCCCCCTCTTCCGCTGCTACGAGTGCCTCACTCCAGCTGTGTTGCAGAGAATGTGACAGGCAAAGAGGCCATTCCTGGTCTATATAGTTGAGGAGGTACGAATCCAGATTGATGTTGCTGTCAAAAACCGACACATCTACTCCGAAAATAAGGAACCGCATGATGCGACTGTTCACAGCCCCGCCGATACTCCGTTACGTTACTCTGATCCTCGCCGCTACGGTCATGTCCGCATGCTCTGATAACGACGGCGGTACAGCACCCGACGGTCAAATCGCTATCTCCGATGCCAGTGCCGATGTTGAGCAGGCAAGCGTGGTTGTCGCGGTCTCGCTCTCGGAGGCCGGTCTTTTCCCGATCAGCGTCGACTACACCACCATTGACGGCACCGCCCTGGCGGGCGCGGACTATGTCGCCTCCAGCGGCACACTCACATTCCCCGCCGGCACGCAAAGTCAGAAGATCATCATTGAACTTGTGCCCGGTCGTGACACCACGACCACCAAGACCTTCCATCTGCAACTCAGCAACCCGGTCAATGCCACTATCGAAGACGGCACTGCCATCATCAGCCTGCTCAGCCCGGACGATGCCGCCCTGTTCAGCAGCGAACCCTATCTTGCGAGCTGGGGCGATCTCGGCGTCTTCAGCAGCGCCAGTCAATGTGCCCAGTGCCACAGCGGCAGCGACACGGTGATGAACTATCAGGGTCGGGATATCAGTCCGTATACCAACTGGCGGCACGATGTGATGGCGCATGCGGTCAACGACCCCTACTACCAGGCGGTGGTCGAGGACGAAACACACGTCTTTCCCCACCTCAAGGGCTTCATCGAGGATACTTGCCTGAGCTGTCATGCCCCGATGGGCTTCACTCACTTCCACCAGAACAACCCGGAGGAAGACAGTTACTACGGTTTCGCCCGGGCCATGTCCGAGGATATCGGCCGTGAAGGCATCAGCTGCACCGCTTGCCATCAGATAAATGACGTCAATTTGGGTGACATCGCATCGATGAGCGGCCAGTACACCATAAACACCGATGCCGATCGCGACACTAACGGGGACTTGCCGCTCTTCGGTCCCTATGAATTTCCCCACGGTCAGGCCATGCAGAACCAGACCCAGTACGCCCCGACCTTCCCGATCACCGCCCACATGAGCGAGTCCAAGCTCTGCGCCAGTTGCCATAATCTGTATACACCGACCCTCGACCTAGACGGTCAGCCCTTCGAGCTGGACGCAGAAGGCACCATCGCCCAGTTCCCCGAACAGACCCCCTACTTTGAGTGGCTAAACAGCATCTACGCAGTTAAGGGGACGGCGGACTATCGAAGCTGCCAGGGCTGCCATATGCCCGAACCGGAGTCCGGCTATGAAACCGCCATCAGCACCGTGCCGGAGAACTCCCCCTTACGCTCCCCGTTTGCAATCCATGAGATGGTCGGCGGCAACACCCAACTGCTGTCGATACTAAAAACCTATCGTGATGTCCTTGGCATTGCCGATGCCACCACCGAAGCAGGCTTTGATGACAAAATCTTGCAAACCCAGAAGATGCTGCGTCGTGCCGCGACACTTGAGATCGGCCCTACCAGCCTCAGCCCGGACACCCTGAACGTGCCGCTCACCATCACCAACCTGAGCGGCCACAAGCTGCCGACCAGCTTCCCTTCACGCCGCATGTGGCTGCATACCGCGGTAAGAGACGGTGCCGGGAATATTATCTTCGAGTCGGGAAAGCCGAACGAAATCGGCTGGCTCAACAGGGATGCCGCCTTCACCTCCGAGGAGTGCCTGGCCATAGACAAACCGGTTGGCTTCGACACCGGCGCCTGCTATGAGCCGCACCACGACATCATCACCAGTGAGGAGCAGGTCGCCATCTACGAGTCAGTGTTGGGGGATGTAGAGGGGAACATCACCCATGTACTGCTGCATGCCCGCAGCTACCTGAAGGACAACCGCATCCCACCGGTCGGTTATGACATCAGCGCCTTGCCGGTAAACCCGGCTGAACCAGGCACCAACGATGCGGATGTCATCGGGGTCGACCTGAGCAGTGACAGCAACTTCGCCAGCGGCTATACCACCGGAGAAGGGGCGGACGGCAAGGACACCGTTACCTATCAGGTCGATGTCAGCGGCCTGGAAGGGCCCTTCAGCGTTGAGGCGGAACTGCTCTACCAGTCAATCCGGCCGAGTTTTGTCGGGGGGCTGCATGCCGATGAGGCGATTGAGGGTGACAGCTTCGTGCGCCGATTCAAGGCGATGAATGACTCTATACCGCCGACCCCGGAGGTCATAGACACAGCAGGGGCAACCGGCATTTCCGGATGATTGGCCGGAAAGGTCGAGGGCGATTTTTCATCAAGAATAAACGATACGGACATTCAGCAGGAGTCGAGATTGTGAAACCTATTCCCATAACACTCGCCATTGTCGGATTGAGCGCGTTTTCCGCTTCCGCACCGGGCGAGGTGACAGGTAATGCCAAGCGCGGTGCAGAGACCGCAGCCGTCTGCGTCGCCTGCCATCAGGCCGATGGCAGTGGCAAGCATATCGAGGGTGGGGAGTCCTGGCCGCGCCTTGCTGGACTCAACGCCACTTACATTGCCAAGCAACTGCACGATTTCCAATCCGGCGCCCGAAGCAATGCAACCATGAAGCCCTTCGCTTCCATGCTGAATGAACAGCAAATTGCCGATGTGGCCGCCTACTACAGCCAGATGCCGCCGACACCCGGCCAGGGTGGCGAAAAGGCGGATGAAGCACTGCTGCTGCGTGGCGAGAGCATCGCACTGCGCGGCGACTGGTCGGCCTATCTTGTCTCCTGCAAAAGCTGCCACGGGCCGGAAAATCAGGGCGCAGGAACGGTCTTTCCCGGCATCGCCGGTCAACATGCCGGTTATATCGAAAGGCAGCTGCAGGCCTGGAAGAGCACGACGCGAAGCAACGATCCTCAGGACCTGATGGGATCGGTGGCGCGGAGAATGAGCGATGAAGACATTCGCGCCGTAGCCGCATGGCTGGCCAACCAGCCCCCCGTGGCGAAGCAGGAGGAGCTGTCACAATGATACGCAAACTCACTTACCTTGCCCTGGCCGCAGCGGTTGGCTGTTCTGCCGGGGCTCACGCCGATGAGCGAACCGAACAATATATCCAATCCCTGACCGAGTTGGGGTTCCCAGCCCCTAAGGATAACGAACTGGTGCACATCCCGCCCGGCATGGACGAGCTGGAGGATGCGGATATACACCCTGAACTCAAACGGGTGATCCGCCGCGGGCACGACCTGTTCACCAACACCCAGCAGCTGCGCGGCAAAAATGTCTTCAACGGCATGAACTGCTCAAGCTGCCACCTTGGCGACGGTCGCATGCCTTTCAGCGGTCCGACCTGGCCCGCCGCAGTCACTCTGCCGGCCTTCCGGGGCAAAAACGGCCACGTCAACAACCTGGAAGAGCGGATATCCGGTTGCTTCAGCTTCTCGATGAACGGCAACCCACCGGAGTACGGCAGCGACGACATGCTGGCCCTGACCGCCTATCATCAATGGATGGCATCCGGTGTGCCCATGTACCCCAAACAGCCCATCTACGGCCGCGGCTACCCCGCACCGGAACGCCCCAAGGAGCTCAGCTATGCGCGGGGCAAAGCGGCCTTTGAACAAAACTGTGCGATTTGTCATGGCGCCGACGGCAGCGGCCTGCAGCGAGAAGGGAAAACCATCTTCCCGGCCACCTGGGGCGATCTCTCCAACAACTGGGGGGCGGGCATGGTCCGTGTGTTTACCGCGGCGGGCTTTATCAAAAACAATATGCCTCTGGGCCGGCCCAACTCCCTGAGCGACCAGGAGGCCTGGGATATCGCCTACTACCTCAACAGCCAGGAGCGACCGCAGGATCCCCGCTACACGGGTGATGTGGCCGAGACACTTGAAAAGTACGGCCCCACCTTCCACCGGCACTCAATGTACGGGCAGAAACGGGAGAGCGACGGCCACCTGCTGGGTGACCACGCCAACACAGGTGAAAAGGATTTCCTCAAACCCGAAGTGCTCCGGCCCCGGACCTTTGAGTAAGTTTGGAAAGCCGGTGAAGATAAATAGGAGATAAATCAACTGGACACCCACCCCCCTCCACTTCGAGTGCACTTCGAGTGGGTGTCCACGTAATTCCATTCCCGCTCCAATCTTATTCCGGAACTCGTGCCGGCAGCTTGTTGCTCGATGCGCAACACGCTATACTCCACTTATGATTAAGTCGTTCCGCCACAAGGGATTGAAGCGGTATTATCTGACTGGCAACACAGCGGGTATCCGAACCGACCATGCCAACAAGCTACGTATGCAGCTCGCCGCCCTCGATACAGCGGTCACCGTGGAGGATATGAATATCCCCGGTTTTCGACTGCACCGCCTTAAAGGCAAGGCCAAGGGACGATGGTCGATATGGGTGAGTGGCAACTGGCGTCTGACATTCGAGTTTCGTGATGGCAACGCGTACATACTCGATTACGAGGACTACCACTAATGACGATGCACAATCCACCACATCCGGGTGAATTTATCCGTGAGGTCTATCTACAGCCGTATGGCATCAGCACACGCCAACTGGCGGCAAAGCTTGGCGTCTCCCCGTCGACGCTATCGCGCCTGCTTAAGGGGGACAGCGGAATCAGTCCCGAGATGGCGCTACGCCTCTCCCGCGTACTTGGCCGCAGCCCTGAGAGCTGGCTGACCATGCAGGACAGTTATGACCTGTGGGTAGCGCGTCAAACCATTAACCTTGAAGGGGTCGAGCCGCTGGATTTTGAAGCGGCGTGAGGGAGCTAGCCGCAGCATTTGGGCTATACGATAAGACCTGAACCGGTGCAGTTGCTGTGTCGTGACAGGATATACTGTCCCTCGCGATGTGCTCCGGCCCCGGACCTTAAATTAAGCTCGGAAAGCCGATGAGCCGCTCGGCTCACCGGCTTTCTTTTCTTCTCCCGAAATATTGGGGAACAACCTTAAAAAAACAAACCGAACAAACTGGACATCTATCCCCTCGCTTCAAGTGGGTGTCCACGTAAGTAATTGACGTAATTCCAACAAAAACCGCCCCTAACCGCATCGACTCTCTATAGGAAATCGAGGATCTCCTGCTCGATCTCCGCTTTATCGATCACCGTCTTCTGCACGATCTCCTTATCGAAGAGGCTGCTGATGATCGCCGGGATGGTGATATTGGCCTCTTCGGCGATGGACTTGAGGGCATCGATATCGTTGGTATCCACCTCGCCGGTCAGCGCATTGGCGATCACCGGTGAGAATTTGGTCCACTCGGCGGTGGAGTAGGCAATCGTTTTCAGCGCTTCGCTGCGGCAGGTCTCGTAGGCCTTAAAGCAGGTGGCGGTGTGCGGGTCCATCAGGTAGCCGTGGGCGAAGGCTTCCTTGATATAACCCTTACCCTCCTCGTCATCGCAGAAATCGGCGGCGAAGATCGTCTGCAGTTGGTTAAGCTCATCGGTGCTAAGCTCATAATGTTTCTCATCGTCGAGCTGTTGCATCAGCTCCCTGGTGCGCTCAGCACCGAACAGGTCGAACAGCACCCGCTCGATGTTGGAGGACTTGAGGATATCCATGGCAGGCGAGGTGGTGGGGACCACCGCACGCTCGCGCAGATCGTAACGTCCCGTTTTGATGAGCTGGGTCAGGACATTGTTTCGGTTCGAGGCGATCAGGATCTTCGCCACCGGCAGCCCCATCTTCATCGCATAGTAACCGCCGAGGGCATTACCGAAGTTGCCGCTGGGTACGTCCAGATAGACCTTCTCGCCCAGCTCAATCGCCCCCTGCCGCACCAGCTCCAGATAAGAGTGGATATGATAGATGGTCTGGAAGATGATACGGCCGAAATTGACCGAGTTGGCGGCGGAGAGATAGATCTGCTTCTCCTTGAGCTTCTCTTTAAACGCATCGGAACCGAGCAGCCGCTTGAGCGCCCCCTGGGCATCGTCGAAGTCGCCCTTGATACCGATCACCTTCAGGTTTTCCGCATCCTCGGTCACCATCTGCAGACGCTGCACATCGGAGGTGCCGCCGTCCGGGTACATACAGGCGACCTGCACGTTGGCGCGGTTCTTGAAGGTTTCCAGCGCCGCCGGACCGGTATCGCCGGAGGTGGCCGCGAGGATCAAGTAGTTCTCGTTGCGCTTTTGTGCCAGCGAGGAGAGCACAATACCGAAGGGCTGCAGCGCCATGTCCTTAAAGGCGCGGGTCGGCCCGTGCCAAAGCTCGCTGACGTAAAGGTCGTCCTTGACCTTGACCACCGGCACCGGATTGGCCGGATCATCGAATTCATCGTAGAGCGCCAGGGCCTGCTCGATCACCTCCGGCTCGATATCGATGTCAAAGGCGGCGAGCACATCCCGCGCCAGAGCCTTATAGTCCGCATCGAGATGATCGGCGAGGAAGGAGGCGCCCAGTTCCGGCAGGGACTCGGGCGAGTAGATGCCGCCAAAGGAGGACATGGGGTTGAGGATCGCCTGGGAAAAGGTGACCTTCCCGGGGTTCTGGCCGTCGTTGCCACGGGTTTCGATAAAGTTCACGTTGCTACCTGACATTGTTGGTGTGAGTTTGAACAGTGCCGGCATTATAGCGAAATTGCCGGTGGTCTTCTGCATTCGTATTTTGCCACAGAGGTCACAGAGAACACGGAGTGTTAGCAGCGAGGTTCTCAGTGCCTCTTCTTTTGCCGGCGAACAACGGCAGTACACACGCTCCGTCAGCCCTGCAGATGCTCTGTTCCCCCTGTGAGTTCTGTGGCAAATAATCTGACGCCGCCCATGGGGAACTCTATCCCTACAACAAACCGTCATTCCGGGCTTGACCCGGAATCCATGCAAAAAAAGCCCACGCGCCAGAGTCTCGCATGGATGCCGGAGCAAGTCCGGCATGACGGTCTCCGTGCCCTCTGTGCCCTCTGTGGCAAAGAATCTCTGTCAGGCTGCGCGTGGAGAGACCTGTCGTTCGATAAGCGCCAACTCCTCGCGGCGCGCCTTTTGCAATTCGTAGTCCTTTTGCAGCCCCATCCAGAACTCAGCCGTCGTACCGAAGTAACGCGCCAGACGCAGGGCGCTGTCGGCACTGACGGAGCGCTGACCATTGATGATACCGGTAATACGGTTTGGCGGTACAACCAGTGCCCTGGCCAGGGCATTGGCTGAGAGTCCCAGCGGCTCCATGAAGTCGTGCAAAAGGATCTCTCCCGGATGAACCGGGGGCAGGGTTGCGGTTGACTCCGCGACGCCGGAGAAATCTACTTGCTCCAAATCTTCACGTCGTATTCTCATTATCATCACCTTAGTGGTAGTCCACGATCTCGACATCCCATGCATCCCCATCCTCGAAGCGGAAACACAGACGCCATTGTTTGTTGATGCGTATACTCCAGAAACCCAGTCGCTCACCCTTGAGTGGCTCCAGACGGTTGCCGGGTGGAATACGCAACTCCTCGACATTGCCGGCCTGCTCAAGTTGAGCAAGCTTTCGACGGGCAACACCCTGGATATCCGCCGGAATCCGTTTCACCCGCTTCCCGAGAAAAAGGGCAGCAGTCTCTTTGCCGCTAAACGTCCTTATCATGACCGAAGATTAGTACGCGTTACGTAACGCGTCAAGAAATGAGTGCCGAAGCAGGTCCGGTATGACGGTCTCCGTGTCCTCTGTGAACTCTGTGGCTAATAATTTCGCGGTCACCACAGAGCTTTCCCTATCCTTTCAACAGACAGTGCTCTCTGTGTGCTCTGTGGCAAATAGTCGCTATTCCGCAGCGACGATGGTATCGACCAGCAGTTGCAGGCTCTGGTTGCCGCGCCATTCGTTGATGTCGAGACGGTAGGCGATCTGTACCTGTGTTGGCCGGAGCTCCAACAACGGCTCATCCACATTGAAGGCGATGGCGTCGACCGTCTGCCCCGAATCGGGCCAGCGCAGCTGCATTTTCAGGTGACGCTCACCGACGATGCGTGAGGTGACCACCTCAAAGCAGCCGTCGAACAGCGGCTCGATAAAACCCTGCCCCCAGGGGGTCTCGCTGCGTAGGCGGGCCGCCAGCGCCATGGTTGCCTCCTCCCCTCTCAGTTCACCGTCACTTAGCAGGGTGCCCCGCAGGTCCTCTTCACTCAGGTGACGACGCACCTCACTGTCGAAGGCCTGTTTGAAGGTCTCCAGGGCATCGGCAGGGATGGTCAGACCCGCCGCCATGGCATGTCCGCCGAATTTTTTCAGCAGCTCCGGATGGCCGGCGGCCACCGCATCGAGGGCATCGCGGATGTGCAGCCCTTTTACCGAACGGGCCGAACCCTTGATGTCGCCGTTGGCGGCATCGGTAAAGACGATCACCGGGCGGTGCAGCTTGTCCTTAATCCGCGAAGCGACAATGCCAATCACCCCCTCGTGCCAAGAGGGGTTGTAGAGGCAAAAACCGAATGGCAACGAGGCGTCTTCATCCAGATGGAGCCGCTCGACCTCCGCCAGCGCCTCATCGCGCATATCCCCCTCCACGCTGCGGCGCTCATGGTTAAGCTCCTCCAGACGGACCGCCAGCGCCCTTGCTTCGGCCATATTGTCACTGAGCAGACAGTTGATGCCGATGCTCATATCCTCCATCCGACCGGCGGCATTGAGGCGTGGGCCGAGGCCGAAGCCGAGGTCGCTGGAGACCAGGCGGGAGGTATCGCGCTTTGAAGCCTCACATAGCGCCTGAATACCGGGCGAGGCGTGACCGGCGCGAATGCGCGCCAGACCCTGCGCCACCAGGATGCGATTGTTGTGCTCCAGCGGCACGACATCCGCCACGGTGCCGAGGGCGACCAGATCCAACAAAGTGGCCAGATTGGGCACCTTCATCCCCTGCCGTTCAAACCAACCCGCCTCACGCAACCGGCTGCGAAGCGCCAGCATGGTATAGAAGATCACCCCCACTCCCGCCATACTCTTGCAAGGGAATTCATCGCCCGGCTGGTTGGGATTGACGATCGCCTCGGCGCCCGGCAGCTCCTCCCCCGGCAGGTGGTGATCGGTAACCAGCACCTTGATCCCTACCGCCTGCGCCGCAGCAACACCGTTGATACTGGAGATACCGTTATCGACGGTAACGATCAGATCCGGCTGTCTTTCAGCGGCAACGGTAACGATCTCCGGGGTCAGTCCATAGCCGTACTCGAAGCGGTTGGGCACCAGAAAATCCACCTCCGCCACACCCAGCATGCGCAGCGCCTTTACCGCCACGGTGGTGCTGGTGGCCCCATCGGCATCAAAATCACCCACCACCAGGATGCGCCACTGTTTTTCCAGCGCCTCGGCCAAAAGCTGAACCGCCGCTTCGATCCCCTTTAACCGGTGAAAAGGCAGTAGTTTTTCCAGCGAGTGATTCAATTCGGAGGTGGAGGCAACCCCCCGGCCGGCGTAGATGCGCGCCAGCAGCGGCGGCAGATCGGCGGCAACGTCACCGGGGATCGCGGTCGGCTGACGTCGGATGATCTGGTGAGTGCTCTGATACATTAGCCCTCCTCCTTCAGCAGTGAAGCAAGTGGTTTTATCCGACGCCACCAACGCCTTAACGCCGGGCGTTCGATTCGCCAGCGCCCGAGTTCCGGCAGCATAATCACCACCTCATCCAGCTTACCGGTCTGCAGCATATTAAGCAGCGGGGCGAACAGGACCTGCTCTGACGAACCGAGCGATTCCATTCTCGCCTGCCACAATATTTTCTCACCCGAGGCCACCTCCATCGAGGCGGTATCAGCACTCTCCACCAAAAGCCCGTGCAGCCGCGCCAGTCCCTTCACCAGCGGATCATCCGCTACCACTCGGGAGAAGCCGGGCTGAAAATCGGCCTGTGGCAGTTCGCCGCCGCCCCAGAACCAGAGGCTGTTCAGCTCCAGCAACCCCGCTTCGCTGCGCCGGTCGTTGATGGGGCTGGTGTGCAAGACCATCTGGATCTCGGTCATCACCCGTTGCCAGTAGAGCGCATCATCCCCTTGCGGCAGCACTTCCCCCACAGGGCGTCCCATCGCCGCTTGGGTGGGGATAGTGTGCATTGCCAGGGCTTGTGGCAGACGCAGATACCAGCGCTGGGGACTAGGGGCCGCGAACTTCCAGCCCTCATCCTGATATAAGTGGTTGAGTTCCGCCACAACGGAATCCGCTTCACTTTGAGTCACTTCGAGTATCTCGGAAGCTGACAGGTAGAGCTGGTCACGATCCGCCACCATATGAACCGGATCAGCGTGCAACCACCAACCATCAGAGACCTCAAGGCCATCACCGTGTGCGCTCAGCGGGGCAACCGGCAGTTCGGGGGAAACAATCTGTGAAAGGGGTAACAGCTCAGTGAGGCTGGAGAAATAGTCAGCGGGGAGACGCTCCCGCTCTCCCTTCGACAGCAGTCTCTGTAACGCGGGCAGTCTCGGCCATTCACCGTCATGCGGTAAAGACCGCTCAAAATCGGAAAGCAAAAGGATAACAGTGCGTCGATTCATTGACTGTGCCGTCAAAACAGTAAGGGGGCCATTCGGCCCCCTCTTCCCGCGACTCGGGTTTGCCCCATCAGCGCAGGCTCTCCACACGAATTCGGGTCACATCACCGAAGATGCTATCCATCTTTTCGAAGCGCTGTAGTGCCTGCTGCATCTGGCTCTCCTTGACCACGCGGGTAAGGAAGATGATGTTCACCAGACTCTCGCCCTGCGGCGGCTCGCGCTGGATCACCGCCTCAATGCTGATCTCCAGCTCGGAGAGGATAGCGGTCAGCTCGGCCAGCACGCCGGGACGGTCCACCACCTGCATGCGCAGGTAGAAGGCGGTCTCCACCTCGTCCATCGGCAGCAGGTGGAACTCCTCCAACTGGTCCGGCTGGAAGGCCAGATGCGGCACCCGCGACTGCGGCTCGCAGGCCAGGGAGCGGACCACATCCACCAAATCCGCCACTACCGCCGAGGCGGTCGGCTCATCACCGGCGCCGGCGCCGTAGTAGAGGGTCGGGCCGACCGCATCGCCCTGCACCAGCACCGCGTTCATCACCCCATCGACGTTGGCCAGAAGGCGGCTCTCCGGGATCAGGGTCGGATGGACGCGCAGCTCGATGCCGGTGGGGGTGCGGCGGGCGATACCCAGGTGCTTGATGCGGTAGCCGAGCTCCTCGGCCAGCACCACATCCTCGCGGGTCACATGAGTGATTCCCTCGGTATGCACCGCATCGAAATTGAGCGGCATACCGAAGGAGATGGAGGCGAGAATGGTCAGCTTGTGGGCCGCATCGATCCCCTCCACATCGAAGGTGGGGTCAGCCTCGGCATAACCCAGTCGCTGCGCCTCGGCCAGCACATCGGCAAAGTCACGCGCCTCCTCACGCATCGCGGTGAGAATGAAATTGCCGGTACCGTTGATAATGCCCGCCAGCCATTCGATGGTGTTGGCGGCCAGACCCTCACGGATCGATTTGATGATCGGAATACCGCCGGCCACCGCCGCCTCAAAGGCGACCATCACATCATTTTCCTGGGCCGCAGCGAAGATCTCATTACCGTGCTTGGCGATCAGCGCCTTGTTGGCGGTGACCACATGCTTGCCGTTGCGAATCGCCCTCATCACCATGTCGTAGGCCAAGGTGTCGCCGCCGATAAGCTCGAGAATAACCTCGACCTCCGGATTATCCACCACCTCGGTCGGGTCGGTGGTCAGCTGGATGTTCTCGGTTTCGCAGATGCGCGGCTTGGTCAGATCGCGCGCGGAGGCCTGCACGATCTCGATACCCCGGCCGGCGCGGCGGGCGATCTCCTCAGCATTGCGCTCCAGTACATTGACGGTACCGCCACCTACGGTACCCAGCCCCAGCAAACCAACTTTAACGGGATTCATGACCATCCTTTCTTAATCTGAATTCAAAAAAACCTGTTTGCCACAGAGGGCACAGAGTCCACAGAGGCTATGGCCTAAAAGGCCGACTACTATCCTCCGTGTTCCCTGTGAGCTCTGTGGCTAAAAAACCTAACTGTGTCGCTTGCGGTAGTGGTGCAGGAACCGCTCTATTCGGCTCATCGCCTCCTGCAGGTCATCGCCATTGGGCAGGAAGACCATACGGAAGTGATCCGGCTCGACCCAGTTGAAGCCGCTGCCCTGCACGATCAGCACCTTCTCATCCTTCAGCAGCTCCAGGGCGAACTCCTGATCATCCTTAATAGGATACATCTTCGGGTCCAGCCGTGGGAACAGGTAGAGCGCCGCCCGGGGCTTGACGCAGCTGACCCCCGGCATGGCGTTGATCATCTCCCAGGCCATATCCCGCTGCCGCCTCAGCCGCCCCCCCGGCGCCACCAGATCGTCGATACTCTGATAACCGCCCAGCGCGGTCTGGATGGCGAACTGTCCCGGCACATTGGAGCACAGACGCATGGATGAGAGGATGTTCAACCCCTCGATATAGTCCCGGGCGTGACTCTGCTCACCGGAGACCACCATCCAGCCGGCGCGATAGCCGCAGGCACGGTAGTTCTTCGACAGACCGTTGAAGGTGACGAACAGCACATCATCGGCCAGGGAGGCGATGGAGGTGTGGGTTTGGCCGTCGTAGACCATTTTGTCGTAGATCTCATCGGCATAGATGATGAGTTGATGCCGGCGGGCCAGCTCGACAATCTCGGCCAACAGATCGTCCGGATAGAGCGCCCCGGTGGGGTTATTCGGGTTGATGATGACAATGGCCCGGGTATTTTTGTTGATCTTGCTTCGAATATCGTCGATATCCGGCAACCAGCCCGCCCCCTCGTCACAGACATAATGTCGGGGATGGCCACCACCCAGACTGACCGCCGCGGTCCAGAGCGGGTAATCCGGGGCCGGCACCAGGACCTCATCGCCGTTGTCCAACAGGGCCTGCATGGCCAGGACGATAAGTTCCGAGACCCCATTGCCGATATAGATATCGTCCATACCGACGCCGGGGATCTTCTTCGCCTGGGTGTAGTGCATCACCGCCTTGCGCGCGGCGAACAGACCCTTGGAGTCGGAGTAACCGGATGACTGGGGCAGGTTGTGGATCACATCCTGCTGGATCTCCTCCGGGGCATCAAAGCCAAAGGGCGCCAGATTACCGAGATTGAGCTTGATGATGCGGTGCCCCTCCTCTTCCATCAGGCGGGCGTGGGTCATCACCGGTCCACGGATGTCATAGCAAACGTTGGCCAGTTTGGAGGATTTCTGTATCGGGCGCATAGTCGGTTCGGACGTCTTGGTTTCAGTGGCGGAATGGGTCAAAGCAGGCCATCCTTGCGGAACATATCGCGAATGCCGCGGATCGCCTGGCGGGTCCGGTGCTCATTTTCAATGAGGCTGAAACGGACATGGTCGTCACCGTACTCACCAAAACCGATACCGGGCGAAACCGCCACCTTGGCCTCTTCCAGCAGCTTCTTGGAGAACTCCAGCGAGCCGAGGTGACGGTAGGCCTCGGGGATCGGCGCCCAGACAAACATGGTCGCCCTGGGCCGTTCCACCTTCCAACCGACGGAATCCAGCCCGTCACAGAGGGCATTGCGACGGTTCTGGTACATATCGCGGATCTCACGGACACAATCCTGCGGTCCCTCCAGCGCAGCAATCGCCGCCACCTGGATAGGGGTGAACATGCCGTAATCGAGATAGGATTTGATCCGCGCCAGCGCGGAGACCAACGTCGGATTGCCCACCATAAAGCCGACCCGCCAGCCGGGCATATTGTAACTTTTGGAGAGTGAATAGAACTCCACCGCCACCTCTTTGGCGCCCGGCACCTGCATAATGGAGGGGGCCTTGTAGCCGTCGAAGACGATCTCGGCGTAGGCGATATCATGGATCACCCAGATCTCATGTTCACGGGCGATCGCCACCACCTTTTCGAAGAATTCGAGATCCACACACTGTGCGGTCGGATTGCCCGGGAAATTCAGCACCAGAAATTTGGGTTTCGGCCAGGAGTTACGGATGGCCTTCTCCAGTTCATCGAAAAAGTCCTTGCCCTCCACCATCGGCACATGGCGAATATCGGCCCCGGAGATTACAAAGCCGTAAGGGTGGATCGGATAGGCCGGATTGGGCACCAACACCGCATCGCCCGGCCCTGTGGTGGCCAGCGCCAAGTGCGCCAGCCCCTCTTTGGAGCCGATGGTGACGATGGCCTCGGTCTCCGGGTCGATATCGACCTCATAATTGGATTTGTACCAGTTGCCGATCGCCCGGCGCAGGCGCGGAATACCGCGGGACATGGAGTAACGGTGGGTGTCATTGCGCTGCGCCGCCTCGGTCAACTTGTCGATAATGTGGGGCGGTGTCGGCTGATCCGGGTTTCCCATGCCGAAATCGATAATGTCCTCTCCCCGCGCGCGCGCTTTTGCCTTCAGCTCATTGACAATGGCAAAGACATAAGGCGGTAACCGCTTGATTCTCTGGAAATCTTCTATCAAGGTGGCACTATCCGAAATTCTGGGGCACTGGCCGGGTCTCCGGCATCCGATGCGGCTTCACGAAAGCTGCTAACATTACTGGGGCCATAAATCCCTGTCAATCAGCTAAATACCGATAAGCCTCTATTCTTACGGGAAAAATCGTATGAAATTCACTCGCGAACAAGCGGAAGGACTCTACACCGTCCACGCCTATCAATCCGGGAGCGTGACCCTCAATTCCCCCGATCCTGCCGATGCAAGAGACGAAGAAGGCCGAATTGTGCTGACAGAGAGTTTTATCGTCAGTCCACGGCATCTGATGCGGGAGTGGAGGCCGGATCGTCTGGAACAGATTGAAGGTCGGGATCTTGGTGTGATCGCAGAATTCCGTCCGGAAATCTTGTTACTGGGCACAGGCGAATCCCTGCTTTTCCCAAACAACAGCCTGACGGCGGCGATTATCGAACTGGGGGTAGGCTATGAGATAATGAGTTCGCCGGCCGCTTGTCGGACCTACAACCTCCTTGCCGCGGAAGGGCGTCGGGTGGCCGCTGCGATTATTATTGAAAATTAATGCATTAAACGTAGAGGCGGCCAACAAGCTGATATTTTATCAAACCGGTCGGCCTGGTGCTCTGCTGCTCCATGGAGAATAGAGCACCCATCAACGCTTTCCATCCTTTGTCTACAGGGCGTCTCCGCTATAACCCTGGCCCTCCAGGATTTCGCGCAGACGCTTCAGCGCCTCGATCTGGATCTGACGCACCCGCTCCCGCGTGACGCCGATCTCCGCCCCAACCTGCTCCAGGGTTGAGACATCATAGCCGTGAAGGCCGAAACGCCGCTCCACGACTTCCCGCTGCTTTTCGCTCAGCTGATTGAGCCAGAAGTCGATATTGCCGCGAATATCTTCATCCTGCAGCAGATCAGAGGGGTCGAGATTATTGTCGTCAGGAATGGCATCGAGCAGGGACTTATCCGCATCGCGCCCGACGGGAATATCCACAGAAGTCACCCGTTCATTCAGCCCCATCATTTTCTTCACATCATCAATGGGCTTATCCAGCATCGCCGCGATATCTTCCGGCATCGGCTCGTGATCCAGACTTTGGGTCAAATGCCGGGCCGCGCGCTGGTATACATTGATTTCCTTGACCACATGAATAGGCAGACGAATGGTGCGGGTTTGATTCATGATAGCCCGCTCGATGGTCTGACGAATCCACCAAGTGGCGTAGGTTGAGAAACGAAAACCGCGCTCCGGGTCAAACTTCTCCACCGCGCGGATCAGACCCAGATTACCCTCTTCAATGAGGTCCAGCAGCGCCAGCCCCCGATTGAGATAACGCCTGGCGATCTTAACCACCAGCCGCAGATTGCTCTCAATCATCCGTTTGCGGCCGGCCTCCTCGCCACGCTGCGCCATCCGGGCATAATGGACCTCTTCCTCTGCACTTAGCAGGGGAGAAAAACCGATTTCACTCAAATAAAGGCGGGTTGCATCCAATTGCGTATCAGGAATGGCGCCGGCCTCGTACATCGGCGCCGCACTCTCTTCTACCTCATCTGTCGAAGCAAGAAAAACTCCTTCACTCTGTCCTCCGATATATGCATCCTTGTCTTGTGTCATGTTTCCTCTACCCATTATGAATCCCCTCTCACATTCAATGGTAAATAGTCGATCGGATCCACCGGTTTGCCCTCACGCCGGATCTCAAAATGGAGCAATACACCCTCCTTGCCACTTTCTCCCATCTCAGCAATTTTTTGCCCTCGCTTCACCACGTCACCCTCCTTTACAAGCAAACGCCGGTTATGACCATAGGCACTCAGATAGGTCTCGTTATGTTTGACGATTATCAAATTACCGTAACCAATCAAACTACTACCACTATAGACCACGTTTCCGTCTGCTGCAGAAAAAATGGGCTGTCCGGCTTTTCCTGCGATATCCACACCCTTTTTACCGTCAGAGGGCGAGAAATGGTTCACAATTTCTCCGGCTGTGGGCCTGCTCCACTTAACCTTTTTTCTTTTGTGGTTATTGGTTGTTTTTTCAACCTTATTTATCGGGGATGTGACACTCCTCTCGGTTTGGGTTCCTGTGGGTGGGGAACCGGGCTGAGGCGCGGTAGCGCTGCGATTTGTACCGCGATCTGCGACGTTCGTTCCACGCGTATGCGGAACTTGACGTGCGTTTTGTTGGTAAGGGGAAATAATATAGATATGTTGGCCGGGATAAATCGTATACGGAGGAGGTATGTTGTTCCAACCCGCCACTTTGCGCGGGTCGTACCCGTAACGCCAGGCAATGGAATAGAGGGTGTCGCCTGACTTGACCACGTGGTCGATCATTTCACCACGCGAACCTATCGGCTGCATCTGGCCGCAACCGCTAATTAACCCGCCAAGCAGGCCTATTATCAACCAAATATAGCCACGTTTAGGTATTCGCACTGTTATTAACAATTAAATAAATGATGATAACAAAGAGTATAAGAATCCAGCCGACTCGATCGATATAGTCTCGCAGCGCCTTCTCCATCCTTTCACCGCCCCAGCGCATCAGCCCGGCGACAAGAAAAAAACGCGCGCCGCGGCCGATGGCCGATGCAAGAATAAACGGCACCACAGGCATGCCGATGACACCGGCGCTGATGGTAAATACCTTATAAGGAATAGGGGAAAATCCCACCAGCAAAATGGCCCAAAAACCCCAGGTTTCGAACCACGTTCCGGTACGCTGGTAGGCGTCCCAATAGCCGGTCTGACGAATCCACGGCTCAACCAGGTCAAAGGCGAAAACACCGATAAGGTAGCCGAGCACCCCACCCAACAGCGACATCACGGTCGTGAGCATTGCGTAGTGCCATGCCTTTTGCGGGTTTGCCAGCGCCATCGGCGCCAGCATCACATCCGGGGGGATCGGGAAAAAAGAAGATTCGGCGAAGCTCAAACCACCCAAATAGTAGGGGGCATGTCGGTGGCGCGACCAGCCGATAACCCTCCCGTATAGCATAGAGAAAAATTTCATTGCATGCCCTAGCGATCGGCGCCGGAGAGCATAGGGACAAAACTCACCATATCCAGCACCTCTTCATGAAATTGATTACCTTGGCGAATTATTCGCAAGAGTTTCTGCCCCCTGCCCGCCCCCACGGGTATGACCAGACAACCGCTATCGGAAAGTTGGTGCAGCAGCGCTTCCGGAATCTCTGCAGGTGCCGCCGCCGCCAAAATGGCATCAAAGGGAGCCTGGGCCTTCCAGCCCTGATAGCCGTCGCCATGTCGCAACCGGACATGGCTCAGCTTGACTCTGCTCAGGTTTCGACGGGCCTTCTCATGTAAGGTTCCGATCCGCTCGATACTGAACACCTCCAACCCCAGGCTGGCCAGGACCGCGGTCTGATAACCGCAGCCGGTGCCGACCTCCAATACCTTGTGCGGCCGGCAAGCAAGAAGCGCCTCGGTCATGCGCGCCACCACATAGGGCTGGGAGATAGTCTGGCCGCTACCGATAGGCAGGGAGGTATCCTCATAGGCCCGTGATGAGAGCGCCTCATCCACAAACAGGTGTCGCGGCACGTTGCGGATTGTCTCCAACACCCGGTGATCCTTAATCCCCCGCTCCATCAAGCGCTGAACCAGGCGCTCCCGGGTGCGCTGCGAGGTCATGCCGATACCGTGAAACTGGTGTGACCGCTCCATATCAGGATACCCCGTCCAGCCAATCGGCAAGATCATCGAGCAAATTGTGGCGTGTCAGATCCACCTGCAGCGGTGTTACCGATACCCGCTGCCGGCGGATGGCGTAAAAGTCGGTCCCCGGCCCCGCGTCCTGTTCCAGCCCGGCCGGACCGATCCAATAGATTGGGCGGCCGCGCGGGTCGGCATCCTTAATCACCGCCTCCGCCTTGTGGCGGTGACCCAGACGGGTGACCTCAAAGCCCTGCAAATCCTCCCAGGGAAGGTCAGGGACGTTCACATTCAGGATGGTATCAGTCGGCAGGGGATGCTCTTCCAGCCGCTTCAGCAGCCGAATCGCCACGCGGGCGGCGGTTTCATAATGGGTAAAACGGTGCCCGGAGACGGCGCAAAGCGAAACCGCCATGGCCGGCAGCCCGAGAAAACGCCCCTCCATCGCCGCCGCAACGGTCCCCGAGTAGAGTACATCATCCCCCAGGTTGGCCCCGGCGTTGATCCCGGAGACCACCATATCGGGCTCATAATCGAGCATGCCGGTAATGGCGAGATGAACGCAATCGGTCGGCGTCCCGTCGACACGGAAGAAACCATTGGGGGTCTGCCGGGCTCTAAGGGGAATATCGAGGGTCAGGGAGTTGCTGGCCCCGCTGCGATCCCGCTCAGGGGCAACGACTGTGATATCGGCGATCTGTTGCAGCTGTTCGGCCAGACAATTGATCCCGGGGGCCAAATAACCGTCATCATTGCTTATCAGTATTTTCATTCGTTTCTTTGATGGCCGTTCTAATTGGCGCTGCATTCTACCTGCTTATTCGGCTCATCGGTCAACTATACCAGTGACTGCATACCGGCATGAAGTGGAAAATGATATGGTAAACTGCCTCCGGTGGCGAAATAACGGTAAATACCGCGATGAGCAAGTACAGCGAACCCAGTGAGGAGGAGAAGGCCCTGTTCCGGTCCGCAGTGGCCGACGCCCAGCCGTTGCCCCAAAAACGCATCGCCCCCCACCGCAAACCAGCCCCACCCCACCCGAAGCAGCGCGAAGAGGACGAGCTTCGGGTACTGGACGATATGCTCTCCGACTACATCGACCCCTCGGAACTGGAAACCGGCGAAGAACTCTTCTACTGCCGACCCGGCCTGCAACATAATGTACTCAGAAAGCTTCGCCGCGGGCACTACGCTGTGCAAGCGGAGCTCGACCTTCACGGCATGCGCGTCGCCGAGGCCCGCCAGGCACTCAGCACTTTCCTGCAAGATGCCCTATCGCGACAGATCAAAACCGTGCGCATCATCCACGGAAAGGGTAATGGTTCCTTCAACAAACAACCGGTGTTAAAAGGTAAGGTCAATCACTGGCTCCGCCAACGCATCGAGATACTCGCCTTCTGCTCCGCCCGCCCGGTTGACGGAGGCACCGGCGCCATCTATGTGCTGCTGCGCCGCGGGCGCAAATAGGCACACAAACTAAGTGGTTTATTTGCCGTCATTCATTGTACGGGTAACTACTCGCTCCCAATAAGGATAAGCGCACCGCAGACGCCGCCATGGATGGCGGTTGTAGACAATGCAGGGAGCACATTGTCCAGGCGCAAAGGTAGACTGCTCCAGTCTGCAACGGTAACCGCCTTCGTATAGATGCTGAATTGTGCAGGACTCCGCTCAGACCAGCGCATAGCTCCCCTCTCGAGAACAGGACAAGCGTCGCCAGGGTTCGGACTGATGTGGTGCAAAGTCGTGTGATAATAAGTCTTTGTGCACTGTTATTTAACCTGTAGGAGCGGTTTCTAACACCTAAGGCTCGACATTCGCCTCAGCTGCCTCGAGATAAAGCTTTCGAAGCTTCTCCACCCGCTTGCGGTTTACCCCAAGGTCAGAATGGCCAACACGCGATGCCGAACGCACATGGATATGTCCCGCACGGCTATCCAGCCTCAACTCCAGATCATCGATAAAGCGGAAAACCTTGCTGGTGTAGGTCGCGGCAAGATAGTCCCCCTCCTCTCGCACGATCTTACCGCCGGAATCCCGCACCGCCGCCGTTACCCTAGACCATGCCGTCGCACTATTTCCCTCGAAGCCTAGCGGCTCGACAAACGCTTGATTAGCGGGGTACTCACTGCAGACACAGTTAGGCGTATCGGGACATGACATCAGCCGCCCATCCACCAGACCCGGCGCCTCTTTCTGGCGAGAAAGTATGGAAAGCGCCACCGCCATGACAATGAAAATTACGACAACAGTTCCCGTAATCATACGTGTATGCCTCATTTGATATCCGTGACAGGTCGCATCAAAACATCGAAATAGTAAAGTGGTTTGTGCCGGTTTATTTCTCCCCAATACGACGGGAGATAAGCCGGGAACAACCTAGGCACTGTCTCCCTCGATGATGCGTCGTACCGGCCCGAATGAGCGACGATGGATAGCGGTTGCGCCAAGGGTGCGGAGAGCCTCCATATGTACTTTGGTAGGATAACCTTTGTGAACGGCGAAGCCGTAGCCGGGATACTGTTTGTCAAGTGCAACCATCTCCCGATCGCGGGTAACCTTGGCAATAATGGAGGCGGCGCTGATGGCCGCCACCTTACTGTCGCCCTTGATCACCGCCTCTGCGGTACAGGGAAGTTGAGGACAGCGGTTGCCGTCGATAAGGGCGTGGTGTGGCTGCGGTTCAAGCGCCGCCACCGCTCGCTGCATGGCGGTCATCGTCGCCTGCAGAATGTTCAGCTCATCGATCTCCTCAACCTCACAGCGGCCAATGGCCCAGGCCAGAGCTTTCTCTTGAATCTCATCGTACAGCCGTTCGCGTTTCTTTTCGCTCATCGTTTTGGAGTCGGCCAGGCCGTCGATGGGTTTGGAGGGATCGAGAATCACCGCCGCGGTTACCACCGGGCCGGCCATGGGGCCTCGGCCGACCTCGTCTACACCGGCGACAAGCCCCTCGGGATCGGAAAAATAAAAACTGGTCTGCATCGGAGTTCTTTCGTTGTTATGAGCCCTGCAGAAGTGTACTCGATCCCCGGCGGTAAGGCGAAACACGAGCACGGGGGTGACTGAGGTGTCTTCGAAACTGTTGGCAAAATCCGGAAGAATAAGGAGTACTGCTCTGGCAATGCACTGCAGGTGGCGCTCAAAAGCGAGAGCTGTTGCGAGGGGTTCCCGCCGGCGCATTGACGTGGCGTCACCCCGAAAGTAAAGCCGCGATCAGAACCTCCTGTTTGTCGGGGCTCAGAGTTAGGCCTACATTCTTCCCTCATTGACCGCCCACACCGCCGCCTCCACCCGTGAGCGCAGGTTGAGTTTCTTCAGCAGATGTTTGACATGAACCTTCACCGTCCCTTCTGTAATGTCAAGTTTCCTTGCGATCATTTTATTGCTCAGTCCCTTGGCGATGTGAGCGAGTATCTGAGTCTCGCGTTCAGTCAATTCCGCCTGCTCACGACTACTCGGATGACTGCCTTCCGAGCGCAGGGCATGGGCAAGCAGTTCGGTCAGCCGTTCGCTGATAACAAGTTTCCCGTCGGCCGCCTGACGCAGGTATTCCAGCGTATCCTCCGGCTCCATATCCTTGAGCAGGTATCCATCGGCTCCCGCACGTAGCGCCGCCGCCACATCCTCCTCGTTATCGGAGACCGTCAGCATAATTACCCGTGCCTCAATCTCCCTCTCCTTGAGCTGTTTCAGAGTAGCCAGACCATCCATCCCCTTCATGTTCAGATCAAGTAGAATCAAATCAGGATGAAGTTCCCGGGCCTTATCCACCCCCTCCTCGCCACTGGCCGCTTCACCTATCATGGCCAACCGCGGTTCCATCTCGATAAGGTCGGCGACCCCTTTACGAAACAGTGGATGATCATCAATTGCAATGAGAGTTGTGACGCCCTCGTTCATAATTTTATCTCCTTCGATTTATGCCGGGCAAAGTCAACGGATTGCCATTTTCCGGTTGCACTAAAGCGAAGCTCAACCCGCGTACCCCCAAGTGCGGATTGTGTAAAATGCAGTTCGCCGCCCACACCATGTGCACGCTCATGCATGATCGCCAGGCCGTAATGGTGGCGCCTGTCGGTCTCTTTGGGCATCCCAACACCATCGTCATCCACTGCGACGATCACATCACCGTCAATACTGCATGAAGCTGAGACCACTGCGTGTTCAGCTTTTGCATGGCGAACAACATTGGAGAGCGCTTCACGCACCACCTGAATGACATGAATCTCTGCATTGGGCCCCAACTTACAGCCCCCGAGGTTGTTGTCGAGCTCGATCTCCACCGTACTGCGTTCGCAGAACTCCTCGACGGTTTTCTCCAGCGCACGGTTCAGACCGGCTTCGTCCATGCGCAGGCGGAAGGTGGTCAACAGCTCCCGTAATTGCCGATAGGCACCGTTAAGGCCTTCACGCAACTCGGTTGTAACCGCTTTAACCTTGTCGCTATTGTCCACCTCCTTGAGCGCAGCATCCAGTCGGCTGACTTGAATTTTAAGGTAAGAGAGCGATTGAGCCAGGGAGTCATGCAGCTCACGGGCAATAACGCTTCTCTCCTCAAGCAGCGCCAGCATACGCGCCTGGGATGAACGTTGTGCCATATTGAGCGCAATCGCGATGTGGCTGGCGACGGTTTCCAAAAGCCTCCGCTGCCACTCCTGCAAAGGTTTATCCGGGGCTATTTCCAGCAACAAAACACCATACTGCGTCTCCACATCCTTGATGGGAATCGAGAAAACACGCAGAAGCTCAGTAGGTGTACGTTGCACCTCGACAAAATGTGAATCGCTCCCATCGAAACAGCCATGGCAATTCGGAGGGTTGCAGATGTCGGGTCGGTCAATGACCGCCTCTCTTGTGGAAGCCATTTTGAAGGCCTGACTTTCACCGGATTCGCCCAGGCAGATTGTGCCGGACCCGGTCCCCGCCAGCTCCTGGACATCCTTGAGCAGTCGTTCGTAATTCGTGCCGTTGAGCGGAGCTTCACTCAGGTGGCGTGTCGTCTTGTATAACAGCTCCAAAGATCGATTACTACGCTCAAGGTCACTGGTCTTTTCCTTCACCCGCGCCTCGAGATCCGCATACATTTTGGAAAGATCCTCCGTCATCAGATCGAAGGCATAACCCAGCTGACCGAGTTCGTCTTTCCGTTGATAACGTGTGCGATGGGAAAAATCCCCATGACGAATAGAGCGGGCGATTGTAAGGAGCTCGCGCAACGGTCCGAGAACATCGGTGTTCATCAGATACATCGTGACAAAAACCACCAGTATCGTCAGAAACAGGGAGACCACCTGAATCAGGCGGAGCAGTTCGATTTTGTTTTCCGCCTCCACCTCAAGCACCTTGACCATATCATCAATGGTGCCGACAAACCCATCCACCTCATCCAGAAACTGGTTGCGCAAGTACTCCTTTTCTTTCTGGCTGTCCCGGAACAGAACATGGTCTTCAGCGCTACTGAGATAGTTCGCGAGCATTGGTTTGATATGTGTGCGCCACTGCAGATTTACATTGTAATAGGCCTCATGCATTGAGCGCTTGTCTGTACGAGTGAGCACACCGGTCAACCGAGGGCTGCTGAGTCGCGTGTCAAACTCCCGGATCAGTTCACGCGTTCTGTTCAGACTCGTCTCATCCTTGAGATTGACATGATTGGAAAGTTCAGTGGCAATGCGATAGGACTGCATTCTCAAGGTACCGGCCTGGTTGATCGCGGCAGCCTGACCCTCGGAGGTTTCAGCGATAAAGACGGAACTAAGCATGCCGACAAATGCCAGCGCAACAATCGTCGCCATCGCCAACCCAAGGCGTATCAGGAGGGACTTTTCAAACAACTTAGCCATGACTTCATTCTATCCCCTACCACTTTTTTTCGATAGCACGCAAATACGACTTTTACGGAGTACCACCAAACTTTTCCAGCACTATCCCGCCAATCAGGACAGTCTCCAAAAAAACCCTTTTTTACCTACCCAATTCAATCACTTAACAACACATACCCCACTTACCACCTTGGTGGTAACAGGCACAAAACTCCACAAAAAAGTGCCATTGCCACGGTGATTTCCGCTTCATAGACTCAGACTCAAGCCGTACTCAAACGGCAAGCAAACTGGAGGAAAGAGCAATGCCAACACAACGCACAAAACAGCTCTCTGTCCTGACCATGAACACGGTAGGCTTTACCGCCTGTTTTGCCGTGTGGGTCATGTTCTCCATCATCGGCATCCCGATTAAAACCGGGCTGCAGCTTTCCGATACTCAATTCGGGCTGCTTGCCGCCACGCCGATTCTTACCGGCTCACTGTTGCGGTTGCCGCTGGGCATGATGACGGATAAATACGGCGGCCGTCCGGTCTACTTCTGGCTGATGGCCTCGATCATCATTCCACTGTTCTTGATCTCCAAGGCAACCGAGTATTGGCAATTTCTGATCCTTGGCCTCTTTGTCGGCGCGGCGGGCGCCTCTTTCTCGGTCGGCATCGCCTATACCGCACGCTGGTTCAGCAAGGAGACCCAGGGATTTGCCATGGGTATTTTCGGCGCCGGTAATGCCGGGGCGGCACTGACCAAATTCGTCGCGCCTTCCATTGTCGTTGCCTGGGGCTGGGAGATGGTGCCGGTGATCTATGCCATCGCCATGACTGTCGTGGCGATACTTTTCTGGTTCTTTACCTACTCCGATGAGTCTCACAAGATCGAATCATCTATCACCATTCGTGACCAGTTGCGCACACTGAAAGACCCGACCGTGTGGAAATACTGTCAATACTACTCGCTGGTATTCGGGGGGTTTGTGGCCTTGTCATTGTGGATGACCAAGTACTATGTAAGCACCTACGATCATGACATCCAGACCGCCGCGTTGCTGGCTGCAATTTTTGTACTTCCTTCCGGCATCATCCGTGCCCTCGGTGGCTGGCTTTCCGATAAATTCGGCGCCCACCAGGTTACCTGGTGGGTGATGTGGGTCTCGCTCATCTGCCTTTTCTTTATGTCCTACCCGCCGACGGACATGCTGGTAATCCGCACCGAGGGCGACCCCTTTGCCATGCATGTTGGGGTTAATGAATACGTCTTCACCGCGCTGCTGTTTGTTGTCGGCATCGCCTGGGGTTTCGGCAAGGCCTCCGTTTTCAAATACCTCTCCGATGAGTACCCGGAAAACATCGGCGTGATGTCCGGCATCGTCGGGCTGGCAGGCGGTATGGGCGGTTTCATCCTACCCATTATGTTCGGCGCCCTGCTCGACTGGACCGGCATCGCCTCCAGCGCTTTCATGCTGCTGTTCGGTATCACTCTGGTATCGCTGATGTGGATGCAATATTCGGGCGAGCGTGATCGCGATCGCGCCCGGCGCAAGCAGTTCGAACCGCTGGACACATTGGAGTGAAAGATTCGACCACCATGCAATTTATTATGAAACCGATTTCGCACAAGCTAAGAGGGTGCAACCATGTCTGATATAAAAGAGTGGGATATTGAAAATTCGGATTTCTGGGAGCGAAGCGGCAAGAAAGTCGCCAACCGCAACCTGTGGATATCCATACCCAGTTTGCTATGCGGCTTTGCCGTGTGGCTCTACTGGGGCATTATTACCGTACAGATGTTGAACCTGGGGTTTCCCTTTGAGAAAGCCGAGTTGTTCACACTATCGGCGATTGCCGGTCTGACCGGGGCAACCCTTCGCATACCCTCCAGCTTCTTTGTGCGCATCGCCGGTGGGCGCAACACCATTTTCTTCACCACCGCACTGTTAATGCTGCCGGCCGCCGGGGCGGGGTTCGCCTTGCAGGACATGAACACACCACTCTGGGTGTTCCAGGTGCTGGCCTTCCTCTCCGGTATCGGTGGCGGCAACTTCGCCTCCTCGATGTCCAACATCAGCTTCTTCTTCCCCAAGCGGATGCAGGGGCTGGCGCTGGGGCTGAACGCCGGGCTGGGTAATGCGGGTGTCACCACCATGCAAATCGTGGTGCCGCTGGTGATGACCTTCGGCATTTTCGGCGGTGAACCGATGATCCTGGAGAACACCTCCGGCACCCTGATCGGCAAAATCCCCGCCGGCACCGAGACCTACATTCACAACGCCGGCTATGTCTGGCTCTTGTTCCTGATCCCGCTTGCAATCGCCGGCTGGTTCGGCATGAACAATATCCGCACCGAGGAGGTCTCCCCGAATATCGGCTCCCCCATCGGGGCGATGTCAAAAATCACCGGTATGCTCCTGATCGGTTTCTTCACCGCCGCCATCGGCCTCTACATCATCCTGCCCCAGCCGGTGGGCATGGGTGCCGCCGACTGGGTCAAGTGGCCGGTCATCGCCGGTATCCTCTTTACCACCGTCATGCTGATGAAAATGATCCCGGGCGAGGTCAAACCCAACCTGAAGCGCCAGTTCAAGATCTTCGGCAACAAGCACACCTGGGTTATGAGCATCATCTACACCATGACCTTCGGCAGTTTCATCGGCTATTCCGCCGGCTTTGCCCTGGCGATTAAGGTGGTGTTCGGTTTCCAGCATGTGGAGATCGACGGGGTGATGAATCACGATATCGCCAATCCCAACGGTCCCTCGGCATTGATGTATGCCTGGATGGGCCCCTTTATCGGTGCACTGATCCGCCCGGTCGGTGGCTGGATCGCCGATAAGGTCGGCGGCGCCAAGGTCACGCAAATCGTCTCGATTGTGATGATCGCCAGCGCCCTCGGTGTCGCCTACTACCTCAAGGCGGCCTACGCATCGGCCACGCCGGAAGAGTTTTTCGTACCCTTCTTCATCCTCTTCCTGGTGCTCTTCGCCGCCACCGGCATCGGCAACGGTTCCACCTTCCGTTCTATCGCCATGATCTTCCCCAAGGAGCAGGCCGGTCCTGCATTGGGCTGGACCTCGGCGGTGGCCGCCTATGGCGCTTTCATTATTCCCAAGGTATTCGGTGAGCAGATCAAGATGGCCACCCCGGAGTACGCCCTCTACGGCTTCGCCATCTTCTACACCGTCTGCCTGCTGCTCAACTGGTGGTATTACCTCGGCCCCAAGGCCGAAGTAAGGAACCCCTGAGCGCAAGGAGAAAAGGTTTGAGTGGGCCCACCTATCATAATCGTGCATTGATGATGACCCCCAAGGTGGTGTCCCACTCTCTTTAACACGACATTGATCCAGGCTACGCAGGAGACAGAGCGATGAGCCACTTTCTCGACAGATTAAAATTTTTCGACAAGAGACAGGACAGCTTCTCGGGCGGTCACGGTATCGTCACCAATGAGGACCGCCAATGGGAAGAGGCCTACCGCAACCGCTGGCGCTTCGACAAAGTGGTGCGCTCCACCCACGGGGTGAACTGCACCGGCGGCTGCAGCTGGAAGATCCATGTAAAGAACGGCATGGTCGCCTTCGAGATGCAGCAGACCGACTACCCGGAAACCCGTCCGGACCTCCCCAACCACGAACCGCGCGGCTGCCAGCGGGGCGCCAGCTTCTCCTGGTATCTTTACAGCCCCTCGCGCATCAAACACCCGCTGATTCGCGGCCGCCTGATGGACCTTTATCGCAGCGAACGGCTCAGCGGCAAGGACCCGGTCGAGGCCTGGGCGGCGATTCAGGAAGATCCGGAGAAGAGGAAAAAGTATACCGCGGTGCGCGGCCTCGGCGGTTTTGTCCGCGCCGACTGGGAGGAGGTCAAGGAGATCATCGCCGCCGCCAACGTCTATACCATCAAAAAGCACGGCCCGGACCGCATCTACGGCTTTTCGCCCATCCCGGCGATGTCGATGCTCAGTTACGCCGCAGGCTCCCGTTACCTCTCCCTCATCGGGGGGGCCTGCGGCTCCTTTTACGACTGGTACTGCGACCTGCCTGTCGCCAGCCCGCAGGTGTGGGGGGAACAAACCGACGTGCCCGAGTCGGCAGACTGGTATAACTCCACCTATCTCATCGTCTGCGGCGCCAACCTGCCGATGACCCGCACTCCCGATGCGCACTTCGCCATCGAAGCCCGCTATAAGGGAACCAAAGTGGTTTCCATGGCGCCGGACTACGCCGAGTACGTGAAGTTCGCCGACCTGTGGATGCCGGTCAAACAGGGGACCGACTCGGCCGCCTTCCTTGCCATGGGTCATGTGGCGCTGAAGGAGTTCCATGTTGAGAAACAGGACCCCTACTTCACCGACTACGCCCGCACCTACACCGACCTGCCGATGCAGGTCATCCTGGAAAAGCGTGACGGGTATTATGCAACCGGCCGCTTCCTGCGCGCCTCCGACTTCGATGACAGCCTCGGTGAGAACAACAATCCCGAATGGAAGACCATCGTCTATGACGGCAAGAGCAAAAGCTTTGTCGCGCCCAACGGCTCGGTAGGCTTCCGCTGGGGAGAGAACGGGCGCTGGAACCTGCTGCAGAAGAACGCCCGCAACCAGGAGGAGATTGAGGCACAGCTAAGCGCCATCGATGATCGCGATGATGTGGTCAGTGTCGCCTTCCCCCACTTCACCCCTGATGAGGAGAACTTGCTTCACCGCAACATCCCGGTGCGCAGGCTGCAGACCGTCAATGGCGAGGTGCTGGTCGCCAGCGTGTTCGATCTGCAGGTGGCGCAGTACGGCATCGACCGCGGATTGGGGGATAACCTTGCAACCACTTATGACGATGACCAGGTGCCCTACAGCCCGGCCTGGGCCGAGAAAGTGACCGGGGTCAAGCGCGCCGACCTCATCCGCACCGGTCGCGAGTTTGCCGAAAACGCCTCCAAGACTCACGGCAAGTCGATGGTGATCCTCGGCGCGGCGATCAATCACTGGTACCACAACGACATGAACTACCGCGGCATCATGAACCTGCTGCACATGTGCGGTTGTGTCGGCCAGTCCGGCGGCGGCTGGGCTCACTATGTGGGACAGGAGAAGTTGCGGCCGCAGGCCGGCTGGGCCCCCATCGCCTTCGCCCTGGACTGGAACCGTCCGCCGCGCCACATGAACTCCACCACCTATTGGTATTTCCATACCGACCAGTGGCGTTATGAGCGGGTCAGCGCCGACAGCCTGATGGCCCCCACCGCCAAGGGCAAATACAAGGGCTATACCCTGGGCGACTACAATGTGGTCTCCCAGCGTCTTGGCTGGCTGCCCTCTGCGCCACACTTCAACAAAAACCCACTGGAGGTGGTGGCCGACGCCGAACAGGCCGGTGCCACCGACGAGGCCGGTGTCGCCAGTCACATGGTGGACAAGCTTAAGAGCGGCGAGCTGGCCTTCGCCAGTGAGGACATCGATGCGCCGGAGAACCATCCGCGCAACCTCTTTGTCTGGCGCGCCAATCTCATCGGCTGCTCGGCCAAGGGGCACGAGTACTTCCTCAAGCACCTGCTCGGAGCACAGAACGGGGTGCTATCGGAAGGTGTCGAGGGTGCCGAATCGAAGGAGATCAAATGGCACGAAAAGGCGCCCACCGCCAAACTGGACCTGATGGTGGACATCAATTTCCGCCTCAACTCCACCGGGGCCTATTCCGACATCGTCCTGCCCACCGCCACCTGGTATGAAAAGGACGACCTCAACACCACCGACATGCACCCCTTCATCCATCCGCTGTCAAAAGCGGTTGACCCGGCCTGGGAATCCAAGTCGGACTGGAACATCTTCAAGGAACTGGCCGAGCGCTTCTCCGATCTGGCGGCGGTTCACCTGGGCACCCGCAAGGATGTGGTGGCACTGCCGATGCAGCACGACAGCCCCATGGCCCTGGCCCAACCCTACGGTGAGGTCAAGGACTGGAAGAAGGGCGACTGCGAGCCGGTACCGGGCAAGACCCTGCCCCTGCTCAAGGTGGTCGAGCGGGACTACCCCAACACCTATAAAAAGTTCATCGCGCTGGGGCCATTGATGGAGAAACTGCCCAACACCATCAAGGGCGTCGAGTGGGACACCGGCGACGAGTACGAGCACCTCAAGCACCACAACGGCACCATCAAGCTCGACGGCGTCAGTAAGGGCATGCCCTCGCTCGAAGAGGCCGGCCAGGCCTGCGATGCGGTGATGCGACTCGCCCCCGAAACCTGCGGTGAGGTGGCGCACAAGTCGTGGGTGGCCCAATCGACCAAGACCGGCATCGATCATACCCACTTGTGCAATTCGCGCCGCGACGAGGTGATCACCTTCAAGGACATCCAGGCCCAACCGCGAAAAATCATCACCGCGCCCACCTGGTCCGGTATCGAGTCCCACGAGGTGAGCTACAACGCCTGCTACACCAATATCCACGAGCATATCCCGCTGCGCACCCTCACCGGTCGCGCGCAGTTCTACATGGACCACGAGTGGATGCTCGACTTTGGCGAAGGCTTCTGTGCCTACCGACCGGGCCTGGATATGCGCAACACGGTGGTACCCGAGCAGCTGAAGGACAAACCGCATCTGCTGCTCAACTGGATCACACCGCACTCCAAGTGGGGGATCCACTCTACCTACCAGGATAACCAGCGCATGCTGACCCTGTTCCGAGGCGGGCCCTATGTGTGGGTCTCCGAGGAGGACGCCAAGTCGATCGGGCTGGAGGATAACGACTGGATCGAGGCGCTCAACGACAACGGCGCCACCATGGCCCGTGTCGTGGTCAGCCAGCGTGTCCCCAACGGTATGGCACTCATGTACCACGCCCAGGAGAAGAATGTGAACGTGCCCGGCTCCAACACCACCGGCAAACGCGGCGGCATCCTCAACTCGGTGACCCGGGTCGTCGTCAAACCGACCCACATGATTGGCGGCTATGCACAGTTCTCCTACGCCTTCAACTACATGGGACCGGTCGGTTCCAACCGCGACGAGTTCGTGCTGCTGCACAAAATTGCCGACAAGGATATCGACTGGCTCGAGCGTCCGCTCACCCCGGAACGCGAAGGCAAGCCGAACCCTCCTGGCATCAACAACTGATAAAAAATCTAACGCAAAGGCGCAAAGACGCGAAGGCCGCAAAGATGATGAATGTAATCACAGGTAACCGAAGCAGGATGAGCTTATCCAGAAATACATTACTTTGCGTTCCTTGCGTCGTCTTTGTGTCTTTGCGTTGAAAACAGATTCCTGAAGAGGGAGATAGTGAAATGAAAATCCGTGCACAAATCGCCATGGTGCTGAATCTGGACAAATGCATCGGTTGCCATACCTGTTCGGTAACCTGCAAAAACGTCTGGACCAGCCGCAAGGGTGTGGAATACGCCTGGTTCAACAACGTCGAATCCAAACCCGGCATCGGTTATCCCAAGCAGTGGGAGGACCAGGAAAAATGGAAGGGCGGCTGGGTGAAGAAAAACGGCAATCTCGAACTACGGGCCGGCGGACGCGGCAACAAACTGGTGAATATCTTCGCCAACCCGGACATGCCGCAGATCGACGACTACTACGAGCCGTTCGAGATGGACTACCAGCGCCTGCAGAGGGCGCCTATTCCGGCGACTATTAACTGGCAATTATATATTGACCGTAACATACGGTTCCTGGAATGATCTCAGCTTCGTCCGGCAACATCTCGAGTAACAGGGTCCTGAAGACCTTCCTTATCATCGTCGGAATTCTATCGGTCGGGTTAGGATTGGTCGGGATCTTCGTTCCGGTCCTGCCCACAACGCCATTCTTGCTCCTCGCCTCGGCTTGCTTTTTGAGATCGGAAATGCGGGCATCGTGTGGTCTCATGGACGGTACGATTTTGTGTATGACCGCGATTCTGGGTCCCTGCGCGTATCCCACAGATACAGCCACAAA
>JAWOIT010000065.1:0-19800 GCA_046484535.1 Pseudomonadota bacterium
CTGCTCGGATAGGGGTTAGCAGCGGGGTGAACGTACGCTTGGTTGGACGCTGGGCTATCGCTCTCACACAGGGGGTGTTTTCGCATCGGGATATTCGCCGCAGTCCCTCGTATCGCGGTGAGCTGCAAGCCGGTTGGGCATTTCACTTGCTTATCGGCGGCGGCGGTGTCGCCCTTCTTTTTCCACTGTTCCAGCCGGGCGATGTGTTGCCTCAACAGCCTCTGCCATACCTGCTCTACGGGCTGGCCACCAGCGTTCTGCCCTGGTTCATCCTTCTGCCCTCATTCGGCTGGGGTTGGTGGGGCGGCAACGGACCGAAAGGAAGCAATGCGCTGCTGGCAAGTCCGCTCTCCCATATCCCCTACGGGCTTGGCCTCTGGATTGTCGTAGTACTCAACGGATAAAGCAATAAAGGTAAGCAGCATGTCTCTTGATAACGGCTATGTCAGCGCCGACTATCTGCAAACCATGGCGGAAAAAATGCGCGCCTTTAAACAGAAGAGCTATGAGCACATGATGATCGCTCCGGGCGCTACACTGCTCGATGTCGGCTGCGGCCCCGGCGTGGATACGATCCCGCTTGCTACGCTCCACAGCGATGCGGCCAAGGTGATCGGCATCGACACCGATGAGGCGATGCTTGCTCAGGCCGAGAAGGCGCTTCAGGCGGCACAGTGCCCGGTTCCAGTCGAACATCTACCGGGTTCCGCTACAGACCTGCCCCTGGATAATTCCAGTGTGGATGCCTGTCGAGCTGAACGGTTATTACAGGTTCTGCCACCTGAACTGGAACACCCCGTGGTGGCTGAACTGGTACGGGTTACCCGCCCGGGCGGTCGTATCGTACTGGCCGATACGGACTGGGGAAGCGCCAGTGTGGACTTTTCCGATACCCGGCTTGAGCGGCGGCTGATGAATTTCTTCGCCTTGAAGATGCGCCCCAACGGCTTCGCCGGAAGACGTTTGTATACCCTGTGCAGGGAGCGGTCACTCGATGATATTCGTGTCGATGTTGTTCCCATGCCTCAGCAGCGTTTCAGCGACACCCCCTTCGGTGACTGGCTGGTCGATGCGGCAACGGCAGAAGGGGTAATGAGCGAGGATGAAGCGCGGGGGTGGTGCAATGAACTGCGACGCCGCGAACGCCAACAGCAATTTCACGCCTGTGTGAATTTGATCATTGTCAGTGGAAAGAAGGTTATCAGCGAAAACGATCAGTAATCACCCGGCAACAATAATGTAACAACTGTTAATTTTTTAATCCATAACCGGTATGACCGGCCTCTCTCATTTCATTAGAAACCACTTCTATATTAAAATACTAATGTATCGTTAAACAGGCGATACGGGAAATCACAACAATCGAGAGGGAGTAACACAATGAAACAACACCTGACACGCACAATAACTGTCGCCGGTATCCTCGCCACCCTGATTTTCAGCTCCAGCGCCTTTGCCGACCTGGCAAAGAAGAAACAGACACCGCAAGGCCTGTATCTCACTGCCGTTGAAGCTCACGACTTTGTCAAAAAGAACAATAAAGAGACGGTGTTCATCGATGTGCGCACCCGTGCCGAGGTGGGCTTTCTGGGTATGCCCACGGTTGCCGACGCCAATATCCCCTACGCCCTGAGCGGCGACTGGGGACTGTGGGACGAGAAGAAGCAAACCTTCAAACTGGCACCCAACAGCAACTTTCTTCCTGCCGTAGAGAAACTGATGGCGAAAAAGGGCCTCGATAAGGAGAGCAACATCGTCGTCATGTGCCGCTCAGGCAGCCGCAGCGCCAAGGCCGCGAAACTGCTGGATGAGGCGGGCTACAAGAATGTCTACAGCATCACCGACGGCTACGAGGGCGGCAAGGCCAAGAAAGGCCCGAACAAGGGGCAGCGTGTGGTCAACGGCTGGAAGAACGCCCAACTGCCCTGGAGCTATAAGCTCGATAAGGAGAAGATGTACTGGGAGATGTGATCGCTCACTTTACCTCCACAAAAAAAGCCGGCTGTTCCAGCCGGCTTTTTTTATTACTTTTTGGTAATTACCTGCCCCCAAAACAAAAAGATCTCACCGCAAAGCTTACCGCATCCTGCTCACGCTCCTCACCTACATCCATGTAGGCGAAGGCGCAGAGACGCAAAGGTTGATGTAGTTCGCAGTCCGGACAAAGCGGAGCGGTGTCCGGCAGAACCTGCCCGATACCGCTACGCTATATCGGGCCTACCCCCTACCTCCACATCGGGCCTGCCGCTACCCAGCCCGCGTTTTCCTTTGCGTACTTTGCGCCTCTGCGGTGAGATCTTTTTTTGGAGGGAGCGAGTAGTTACTACTTTTTCAGCTTGGCAAACGCCTCCGCCATCGCCCCGCCCATCGCGGGCTGGTTGTCGCGACGCGGCTTGCCCTGTCCTTTATTGCCCGCAGGTCGCCTTTCACGTTTCACCTCACCGGACTGATTTCGAGGATCATCGCTCATACGCATGGAAAGTCCTATCCGTTTGCGCGGGATGTCCACCTCCATCACCTTCACCTTGACCACATCCCCCGCCTTGACCACCTCACGCGGGTCCTTGACGAATTTTTCCGACATCGCGGAGATGTGTACCAGGCCGTCCTGGTGCACACCAATATCGACGAAGGCGCCGAAGTTGGTGACGTTGGTCACGACCCCCTCGAGGATCATGCCCTGCTCCAGATCCTTGAGCTCCTCGACTCCCTCCTTGAACTCGGCGGTCTTGAACTCGGGGCGCGGGTCGCGGCCCGGCTTGTCCAGCTCCTTGATGATGTCTTTGACCGTCGGCTCACCGAACTTCTCGTCGGTGAAGTCGTTGGCGGCGAGGGTATTGAGGAACTTGCTGTCGCCGATGAGTGAGCCCATCTCGCGGCCTGACTTTTCCAGGATGCGCTCGACCACCGGGTAGGCCTCCGGGTGCACCGCCGAGGCGTCCAGCGGATTGTCGCCGTTCATAATGCGCAGGAAGCCGGCGCACTGCTCGAAGGCCTTCTCGCCCAGGCGGGTGACCTTGAGTATCTCCTTACGATTCTTGAAGGCCCCGTGCTCATCACGGTAGGCAACGACGTTGGCGGCCAGCGCGGCGGAGAGTCCTGCTACGCGGGTGAGCAGCGGCGCCGAGGCGGTGTTGATGTCGACGCCGACGGCGTTAACACAGTCCTCCACCACCGCGTCGAGCTGGCGCGCCAGTTTGGTCTGGGAGACGTCGTGCTGGTACTGGCCCACGCCGATGGATTTGGGGTCGATCTTCACCAGTTCCGCCAGCGGGTCCTGCAGGCGCCGGGCGATGGAGACCGCACCGCGTATGGAGACGTCGAGGTCAGGAAATTCGTTGGCGGCAAACTCGGAGGCGGAATAAACCGATGCCCCCGCCTCGCTGACCATGATCTTGGTGAGGCGCAGTTCCGGGTGCTTTTTCATCAAATCCCCGGCCAGCTTGTCGGTCTCGCGCGAGGCGGTGCCGTTGCCGATGCTGATCAGATCCACGTTGTGCTTTTTGGAAAGCTCGGCCAGCACATGGATCGACTGGTCCCACTGGTTCTTCGGCGCATGGGGGTAGATGGTGGCGTGGTCCACCAGCTTGCCGGTGGCATCCACCACGGCGACTTTTACCCCGGTGCGCAGCCCCGGGTCGAGACCGAGGGTGGCACGGGGACCGGCCGGGGCGGCCAGCAGCAGGTCATTGAGGTTTTTGGCGAAGACCTTGATCGCCTCCTCCTCGGCCGCTTCGCGTAGGCGGGACTTCAGATCGGTGTCCAGGTGGGTGAAGATCTTCACCCGCCAGGCCCAGCGCACCACTTCCTTGAGCCAGCGGTCTGCAGGACGACTCTCGTCGCGGATCTCCTTTTGCACGGTAATCATCCGCTCGGCCGCACCGGCCTCGCCCGGCTTGAGCTCGGCATCCTCCGGCAGAGAGAGCTCCAGATTGAGAATCCCCTCCTTGCGGCCGCGGAACAGCGCCAGCGCCCGGTGTGAGGGGATGGTTTTGATGGTCTCGGAAAAGTCGAAGTAGTCGGAGAATTTCTGTCCCTCCTGCTCCTTGCCGCCTGCAACCTTCGAGGTGAGCACGCCGTGCTCCCACAGGTAGTCGCGCAGGGTGCCCACCAGTTCGGCGTCCTCGGAGAACTCCTCCATCAGGATCTGCTTGGCCCCCTCCAGCGCGGCGGCGGCATCCTCGACGCCGTCGTCCTTATTAATGTAGTTGGCCGCCTCGGCCTCCGGCTCCAGTGTCGGATCGGACAACAATGCATGGGCCAACGGCTCCAGCCCCGCCTCGCGGGCGATCTGCGCCTTGGTGCGGCGTTTGGGTTTGTAGGGCAGGTAGAGATCCTCCAGGCGGGTCTTGGTGTCCGCCGCCAGGATATCCTTTTTCAGCTCGGGGGTGAGCTTGCCCTGTTCGTCGATGGACTTGAGCACCGCCTCACGCCGCTCCTCCAGCTCTCGCAGGTAGATCAGCCGCTCCTCGAGGTTACGCAGCTGGGTATCGTCCAGACCGCCGGTCACCTCCTTGCGGTAACGGGCGATAAACGGCACCGTCGCACCCTCGTCCAGCAGGCCCACGGCGGCCTGCACCTGATTGACGCGGACATTGAGCTCATCGGCGATACGTTGGGCAATGGACATGGACTTCTTCACCTGCGTTGGAATTCGGAAAGGCAGGGATAGTAACAAAGGGTTTGAAGCTGCGGAATCTTGACATTTTTGCCGTATCCCGCCACGAAACACACGAAGGCGTTGTAGGAGCGGCATCCTGCCGCGACCAGCCACTCAATTCGCGGCTGGAAGCCGCTCCTACAGACCGCCCCCACCGTGCTATGATCCCCTCCCAGTTAAATTGGCACACGGAATACCCCCTATGAGCGAACAACCCGTCCGCATGACCGAATACAGCCACGGCTCCGGCTGCGGCTGCAAGATTGCCCCTAATCTGCTTGAGGAGATCCTCAACAGCGGCTTTGCTATCACCCCCGATCCCAATCTGCGGGTGGGCAACGACTCCCGTGACGACGCCGCCGCCTACGATCTCGGCGACGGCCGCTCGGTGATCAGCACCACCGACTTTTTCATGCCCATCGTCGACGACCCGTTCGAATTCGGCCGCATCGCCGCCACCAACGCCATTAGCGACATCTACGCCATGGGCGGCAGCCCGATGATGGCCATCGCCATCTTCGGCTGGCCCATCGACAAACTGGGGCCGGATGTCGCGAGCAAGGTGGTCGACGGTGGTCGCGCCGCCTGCGAGGATGCAGGCATCCCGCTGGCCGGGGGCCACTCCATCGACTCGCCCGAGCCGATCTTCGGTCTGGCGGTGACCGGCATCGTCGAGAACCGCCACTTGAAGCAGAACGACACCGCCGAGGCAGGCTGTAAACTCTATCTCACCAAACCCATCGGTATCGGCATCCTCACCACCGCCCAAAAGCAAAAGAAGCTCAAGCCGGAACACGAGCGCATCGCCCCCGAGACCATGTGCCGACTCAATAAAATCGGTGCGGCGTTGGGACAGCTCGACGGCGTCAGGGCGATGACCGACGTCACGGGCTTTGGCCTTCTTGGCCATCTTCGCGAAATGTGCGAGGGCAGTAGTGTGCGCGCCGAGATCGACTACGAGGCCGTTCCCAAGCTGCCCCATGTGGAGGAGTACCTGGCCATGGGCTGCTCCCCCGGCGGCGCGCAGCGCAACTTCGACAGCTACGGCCATAAGATTGCCCCACTGGAGGAGGCCAAGCGCCAACTGCTGTGCGACCCGCAGACCTCGGGCGGACTGTTGGTGGCCGTCCTCCCCGAGGCAGAGGCCGAGTTCATCGCCACCACTTCCGCCGCCGGGCTGGAACTGGCCTGCATCGGCACGCTGCTGCCCGCAGGTGACGGCCCTCTCATCACTGTAACGTAACCGATGAAAGAACTACCCCAAATCGAGGACCTTCGCCGCTTGTTTCTCAGCGATGCGCCGCTGCTGGACGTTCGCGCCCCGGTGGAATTCGCCCAGGGCGCCTTCCCCCACAGCGAGAACCATCCGCTCATCAATGACGAGGAGCGTGAACGGATCGGCATCGAGTACAAGGAGATGGGGCAGGACGCGGCAATCGAACTGGGGCACGGCCTGGTCAAGGGCGAAAAAAAGGCCGCCCGCGTTGCCGAGTGGAAGGACTTTGCCGAACACCACCCGGAGGGTGTGCTCTACTGCTTTCGCGGCGGCATGCGCTCGAAGATCAGCCAGCAGTGGCTCTATGAGCAGACCGGCATCCTCTACCCCCGGGTCAAGGGCGGCTACAAGGCGATGCGCCGCTTCCTCATCGAAGAGTTGGAGGCGGCGGCCCGAGAGGTCAACGCCATCGTCCTCGGCGGGCGGACCGGTGTGGGCAAAACCATCCTGCTGCAGCAACTCGAACCGATGCTGGACCTGGAAAAGCTGGCCTGGCACCGTGGCTCCGCTTTCGGCCCCCATGCCACGCCGCAGCCGCGGCAGATCAGCTTCGAGAACGCCCTCTCCATCGAACTGCTGAAAATCCGCGCCAACGGCAATTCGCCCTTCGTGGTGGAGGACGAACACCGCAACGTCGGCTCCTGCTTTATTCCGGATGCGATTCGCGATCGCTTCCGCGAGTGTCCGCTGGTGATCCTCGAGGCCCCGCTTGAGGAGCGCGTCGATATCACCCACCGGGAATACATCGACGAGGCGCTGGCGGAGCATGTGGCGCTCTACGGCGAGGAGCAGGGCTTCGAAAAGTGGGCCGCGTATCTGCTGGGCAGCATGGACAAAATTAAAAAACGTCTGGGTGGTGCCCGTCATGCCGAGCTGCGAAAGGTAATGGAGGCGGCTATCGAGACGCATCGGCGCACCGGAGAGACGGAACGGCACCGCCGCTGGATCGGTGAGCTTTTGGGCGGTTATTACGATCCGATGTATGACTACCAGATCAGCCAAAACGAAAAGCAGATCGCATTCTCCGGCGACAAAGAGGCGGTGATCGACTACCTGGGCGAACACGGGATCCGATTGCGAAAACCCTGATAAGCGCTCCCGACAAGCGTCAAGCGGATTTACCTGAGTTGGGGCATACTCCCTCGGCGTAACGCAGCCGCGAGGGTCGGCAGCTCCAGTGCATGGAGCCTGTTACTGCGAATCAGTGATTGAATCACCGACACATAGGCTTGACCACGTTCAGAGTAATGAACAAGCTTGCCCGCCATGATAAGCGGATCCGGCATTTCCCCTTTTGCGCGCATCTGTGCACGCAACCGGCGCAATAATTCGTAGGCCTTGCTACGGTTGATATGGTTCAAATTCGTTCAACCATCGGAACCAGGGCTCATAAAGTTCACTGCTTGGCGCCGCTACCACCGAACGAGGAGCAAGAGTCGGCGCCAACACACCCTCCCCATCAAGGCCTGAAGCACGGCCTCCGGCCTCGCTCAGGATCAACTGACCGGCGGCGTAGTCCCACAGTTTTTGACCGCCATGCAAGTACACCTGACAGCGTCCCGAAGCGATCATGCACCAGTCGAGCGCACCCGAACCGAAACTGCGTTGCGAGGTGTAAGGCGGATTGCATGCCAGACGTTTCGCCAACGCAGGCTGCAAACGCTTGAAGTCGACAAGCCCGATGCCTCGTTCCAGCGGGGGCAGTCCCGTCGGCGTGCGCAAGGGCCGGCCATTGAGTGTCGCCCCCTTGCCCTTTTCGGCGGCGAAGCACTCATCATGCAGCGGATCGTAAATCAATCCCAATGCCACTTCCCCATGACGTATCAGGGCCAGAGATATGCAGAAATAGGGAATACCCGCGGCAAAGTTACTGGTTCCGTCCAGAGGGTCGAGAATCCACAAGCCGCTGTCCGCCCGCCTTAACAGCGCCTCCTGTTCGGAGACACTCATCTCCTCGCCCAGGAAGGCGATCCGCTCAAAATGCCTGGCAAGCGCCTGCTGCAGATACTGCTGGGTGGCGGTATCCGCCTCGGTAACGATCGAACCGTCTCGTTTAATTGCATAAGTGGTGCGGTTGAAGCGCGGCATCAACTCACGCTCCGCGGCCTCACGAACCAGTTTTTCTATTGTTGTAAGCATGACCACAAGCATAACCTATGGCATTCCGCATGTGCCATCGCAGAGGCGCAAAGTTATCCTTGTTCTTCCTCCGCCTATGTGGATGATTATCGATGTTGGTCGGGTTAGCCGCTTGCGGCGTAACCCGACAATAAGGATGTCGGATTACGGCTGCGCCCGATAAAATATTTTCCCTTTACACCTCTGCGTCTGGACAGTGTGCTCCCTGCATTGTCCACCACCGCCTTCCATGGCTGCGTCTGCGGTGGAATCGCTTTTTTCAGCCGGGCGAGTAGTTACCTGCAGCAATGAATAACGACTATTCAGCGTGAGCGCTTCTGCCTCTTCAACCTGCGGACTTTTACAAGATTTTCGTTTGCTGCGACATGATAACTTGGCGAGGTAGTCGCCGCCTTTTGAAAAAACGATTCCGCCCGTTCATACTTTCCGTCGCTCATACAGATATATCCCATGGTGTTATAGGCATCGGCCTCTTCCATGGCATTGGTAAAGACATCGATCGCCTCCTCGTAACGGCCGCGACGCGTATACAGCTGGCCGAGGTTACGCCATGCCCGCTCATGTTTAGGATTTGCATTCAGCGCGGCGCGATATTGACTTTCCGCCTTGAACCAGTCACCGGCAAGGTAGTGGGAGTAGCCGAGATTGGTATGAATCATGGCGTTACGAGGCGACAAGCGCAGGGCGGTGTCATAGTTGTAACGGGCAGTGACAAAATCATGGCGAAGATCCGCCAGAATACCCAGCGCGTTGAAGGACTTCCAGCGCCGCAAATTGTACTTCGTCGCTAGCTGGAGCATTTCCCGCGCCTGCTTGTAATCACGCCGTTGCAGAAGGAGAAGCCCCATCCCCTCCAGTGCGCCGGAATGTTCGGGATTTCGCTCCAGCGACAGCCTGAATGCGGATTCCGCCTTTTTCATGGACTTTTTTTCCATATTGATGGCGCCGACCTTGTAAAAAGTGTCCGCATTATCCGGGTCTATCTCCAGCGCGCGAATGTACTCGAACATGGCAAGATCCAGTTTTCCCTCCGAATAGGCCTTATCCCCTCGCATCACTCCCTCTTCGGCCGAATTAATCGGCATCAGGGTGGAGAACGTCAACTCCGATTTTCCGCTGTAAAGACTGGAATACTCACTACTCTGCTTCGCCTCGGGTCCGCCTGCGCAACCCGTAAGGAGTAGGAAAACCGACACCAGAGGGAACCACCAGGCGCTACGATTGATTATCGACATTTGAAACTCCTTATATTTATCAATGAACCTGGAAGTGATCCAGCAACCCGACGACAGCGGGACCAATAGCTACAACAAAGAATGCCGGGAACATACAAAGAACCAGCGGGAAGACCATTTTGGTGGATATCTTCCCCGCCTCCTCCTCCGCCTTTTGCATCCGCTTATCGCGAAACTCCTCCGAATAGACCCGCAGCGACTCGGCAATGCTGGTACCGAAACGCAGGCTTTGACTCAGCAGAGCCACCAGGCCGCTGATGTCATCAAGCCCGGTACGATAGGCAAGATTGCGCAAGGCCTCGACACGGTCCACCCCGGCGCGGATCTCGGTATTCACCAGGGCCAACTCCTCACCAAGCTCAGGATGTCCGACCGACAACTCTTCAGCTACCCGCTGCAATGCCGGTTTAAGGCCATAGCCGGCCTCGGTGCAAACGACCAGCAAATCCAACGCATCGGGAAAACCGTTGTAGAGTAACCGCTTTCTTTTCTGGATAATTTTTCCGAGGACAAAGTTCGGCCCAAACGCCCCGACAAGCGTGGATACCGCCACTGCCTGTAATACATATTCAGAGGCGACGCTCGGTATCCAACGCAAAACAAAAAAGACGCTCATCGGCAGACCGAGGATCAGGATGGTTTTAATCGCATAAAATACCTGCACCGCACTTTCACTACGAAAGCCGGCATGGATAAGTCGCTCACGGATGCGCTGCTTTTCACCCTCTTTTTTCGGCATGACATGAGGGGCCATGCTACGGGCAAGGCGCTGGAGATGCGCTTCCTTCTTCTCATTCTTTTCGGTGGGAGCAACAAGATTATGCAACCTGCTGCGTGCCGGATGAAACAGAGTGGAAGCCAGGAACATTCCGGCCAGTCCCATGCTGAAGACGGCAACGGCCATGAGAATAACAAACGCATTCTGCGCGGCCTGGGAGTCGTTCAGTAACGAATTGAGGATTCCGATTAGGTAATCCATGATGTACTCTCCCTAAACTTTGACATTGAGAATTTTCTTAATCCAGAAAACACCGACGACGATCAGCACGGCCGCTATCCCAATGAGATTCCCACCTCTGGGGCTTTCAAGAAGCATCGGCATATAGTCCGGATTAACAAAACTAATGAGCAAAAACAGCACAAACGGGGTAAGCGTCAGCACCCATGCCGAAATACGACCTTCAGCCGAGAGAGTACGAACCCGTCGTTGAAAGCGGAATCGACCGCGTATCACTGTGGCGATCTTTTCCAGCACCTCGGCCAGATTGCCTCCCGTTTCCCGCTGTACCAGCACCGCGGTAATCAGGGCCATAATCAAAATACTGGGCACCCGCTGCAACAACCCCAGCAGGGCGGCGCGCACATCACCACCGTAATTTATTTCGTTGAAGGTGATTTTGAACTCATCACTCACAGGACTTGCCATCTCGTTGGCAACCAAACGCACCGCCTCGACAAAAGGGTGACCGGCCCGCAGCGCCCGTATCATCACATCCACCGCATCCGGCAACTGCTCTTCGATACGGGCAATGCGTTTGGCCCGCTTGTTACGCAGATAAAAATATGGCGCAACGATGCCGGCGACAGCACCCACGGCAATTACCCAATACTCCTTGGTAATGACGTATCCGGCGGTACCTGCCAGAACAGCCAGCGCCAATGACAGGGCAACAATCCGGTATGCCGGATATTGATATCCGCTCTGTGCGATCAATGCGGCAAAGGGCTCCATCAGAGGCAGCGATTCAAGCCAGCTCTCCAGCTTGGTGTAGGTGCGCTTCTCGCGTAGCAAGGACAGCCTGCGCTCCGCATCTTGAGAGGTGACCAGTTCCTTCATGCGGTGTCGAAGCCGTTTGCGCGCGTTGCGATTCTCGCCGAAGACCGGCGTCACCAGTCCCTGGGACAAAAGGAACACCGCCCCGAACACCATGGCAACGAAAATCCAGATATTCTCTCCAAGCACGTCCATGAATCAGACCTCGTCATCCGGGTTGTAGAGCGACAGATCCAACTCGATACCGTGCTGTTGGAGATGCTCATGGAACCTGGGCACTATGCCGGTGGCGACAAAGTCACCGATCACCCTGCCCTCTTCGTCACGTCCGCGGCGACGGAAACTGAAGATCTCCGACATGGTGATAATATCTCCCTCCATACCGTTTATCTCCTGGACGCTTACCAGGCGCCGCGTTCCGTCCTCCTGCCGTTCCACCTGAACTACCACATCGATAGCCGAAGCCACCTGTGTGCGTATCGCCTTGACCGGCATGGTGGAACCGCTCATCGAAACCATGTTTTCAATGCGGGTCAGTGCATCGCGGGGGGAGTTGGCGTGAATGGTGGTCATCGAACCGTCATGACCGGTGTTCATCGCCTGAAGCATATCCAGTGCTTCTGCGCCGCGTACCTCACCGACGATAATTCGATCCGGTCGCATACGCAGACTGTTTCTAACCAGGTCCCGTTGCGCCACCTCACCTTTATTCTCAATGTTGGGCGGACGGGTCTCCAGGCGCACGACATGCGGCTGCTGCAACTGGAGTTCCGCTGAATCCTCGATAGTGACGATGCGCTCATCATGAGGGACAAAACCCGACATCACATTGAGTAGCGTGGTTTTGCCCGAGCCCGTGCCGCCCGAAATAAGCACATTGAGACGCCCCTTGACGACACCTTCAAGAAGGGTGGCAATCTTCGAGGGTAAGGTGCCCTTTTCAATCAAGGTGTCGATCGAGAGATTGCCGATGGAAAAACGACGAATCGACAGCAAGGGACCATCCACTGCCAGCGGAGGTATTATTGCGTTGACACGCGATCCATCTTTCAGGCGCGCATCCACCATCGGAGAGGACTCATCGATTCGCCGCCCGACACTTGAGACAATGCGATCGATAATATTCATCAGGTGTCCGTCGTTATGAAACCGTACATTCACCCTGTCCAACTTGCCGAAGCGTTCGATATAAATACTGCCATGCCCATTGACAAGAATGTCTGAAATGGATTTATCCTCCAGCAAAGGTTCCAGGGGCCCGAGGCCGAGAATTTCATCCTGTACCTGCTTGATGATTCGCTGGCGCGAAGCCAGGGTAAGAGGAATGGACTCTTCGGCCATCAGCTGCTGTCCGATGGTCTGTATCTGCGCTTCCGCCTCCTCTTTGCCCAGGGTTCCGATAAGCGACAGATCGAGCAGTTTCATCAGTTTCTTGTGCACCCGCTGCTTCCAGAACCGCTCTTCATCTTCCTCGGATTGCATCGCCGCACCGTGCTCCAGCGTCAGGTCAAACGGTTCTGTTTCCTGTGTGGAAATATCTTTCGTTCTATTCATCGTCATGACAACCCCCTCAGGCTCTTGCCCATTTTCGGAATACCTTACCCAGTCCGGACTCATCCCGATCCGCCTTCTTCCCACTCAATATCTCGGCCAGACGCAGCACGGCACGACTGACCTGCGATGAAGGTGCAACATCCAACAAGGGGATACCCAGGTTGGCGCTTTCTGCGACACGTGCAAAATCGTTGGGGATATACATCATCTCCTTCATCCCCAGCGCCTTTTCGATATCACCTGGAGTTAAAGGAGCCCGTTTTTCCCAGCGGTTTACTACGATACTTATACGCTCCTCCGGAATACCTATATATCGCGTTAGATATCGAAGCATTTGCTTGGCGTCCTGCACATGGGAGACGCTTTGCTGCACCACCAGAAACACCACGTCGGCCGACTCCAACATCAATCCGGTGACGCTATCGATATTGCGCGGCAGATCGACAACAACATGGTCGTAACTGGAGCGCATCACCTCTACAAGCTTCTGCAACTGAGTGATCTCAATCTCACCGGGAACAACAAGTTGTTCCGGAGAATTCCCCAAAAGATGCAGGCCGCTTTTATGTTTCAGCATGTGCCCTTCCAGGGCGACAGCATCGATGCTGTCTGCACGCATTACCGCATCGATGAGTCCGCTGGATGGCGGGAGATCGAAAAGCGAAGGTAGCGTGCCGAACTGAAGATCGGTATCCAACAATGCCACACGTTGCCCGATGCGCCCGGCCAGGCCATGCGCCAGGGTCGCTGAGAGTGTACTGGCGCCTGAGCCGCCTTTGGCATTGATCACCGCCAGCACTTTGCTGGAATCCGCATCGTCTTCCCTCTCGGCGCGCAACTCATATTCGATGCGATTCAGGGAGTCGATAATTTCCTGCTGCGGCAACGGCAAGCTGAAGTAGTCCCTCGCGCCGACCTGCATCGCCATACGCATCACCCCGGTATCGGTCTTTCCGATCACAACGGTTGGAGGTCGCGCGGAGAGCGGATTCTCTCCCAGTGATCGGAGCTCATCCTCCCATGCCACGGTAGTGCAAAAGACCAGCATGTCCGGATACTCCGTCAGGTTGTAAAGCGGATCGGAATGTCCGTTGGTAATGTGTCGTTTACTGAGCGAAAGGTTTACCTGGCCTTTAAGCGCATTTTCCACTTCTTGAAGTTCATCCGCATTGCGGCCGGCCAGCAATACCTTCATGCGTGCTTTCATATTTATGATCCCCTTGGCTGCTGATTCAGCTAATCGTTCCGAAACACCCCGTCCCTTCGGGTGAAACACCGAGACTTTCCCTCGGCAGCACCGTTGTGAACGCAGGCATCTCAAACTCTTGAACAAAAAACGGAATGATTAGACGGTATTGATATCCAACCACCTCACTACGTACGAAAGCGATATCGAGATAGCTCCCGATGGGGTCGACCAGCGGCGCTCCAGCGGCATCAAGATAGTCAATGCTTATGTTCCCTTCAGCGAGTCCGGGTAATATCGGGCTACTGCCGGTCGTACCATTACTGTCAAACAGGGCGACGCGGCGGATCGCGCTGTGTTCTATCGGGCAAACAACGGCAACCCTGGCGCCCCGCCGACTGGCCTCATCGAGAATGTTCCAGGTGAACATAAGCCGACCGAACTCGATGGCGGCAAAGAGCAGGACAAAAAACATCGCGCCGACGACGGCAAACTCTACGGTATGCATCCCCCTTTGTGTCCCTCTGTTCATAGCGCCCTCATTTGCACGGTGCTTTGCATCTGAAAGGAAAGGTTCATTGCCTCACTGCCGTAAAATGCTGGAATGAGGCCCACCAGAGGCGTATAGGAGTAACTGGCGGAAACACTGATGTGATTCGAATCGGGACTGGCCACGGTAATTTCAGCGGTGCTCCAGCCAGGCAACAACGGCTCACCGGAGCCTGCAGTATTGCCGTACACCACCAGGTTTCCGGTCTCCTGAACAAGGCTGCCCTCCAGATAGATGACACCTACGCTGCCCAGCAGGGCATTGGAAGAGAGGTGGCGGGCGCCATCGCGTGCCGCACGGGTCATGGTATGGTATTGATGAAACGCCCATCCCAGTTCGCTCACCGCCAACACCACCAGCATCAGCAACGGAGCCACCACAAGAAACTCAATGGCGGCGACACCGCGCTGCTTTTCAATTTTTCTCGGCCTTGGTCTCATTACTTACCCTTCCAGCAGTTAGCTTCATGTCACTCTTGGCCGGCCGTCAGCTTTCCAGCGTATCCGGATCCTTGTATAACTGAATGATATGCGGCCCCAGTCCGCTACCCGGGTCAGGTCCTGGTACACCAGATCCTCCACAGTCATCCTTGAATTGTCCGAACAGGGAAGCCTGACCGCTCTGCTGCATCTCATCCACCAGGTAGAAACAACCGAATCCAAGCAGCTCTACCGAACTCTGCCCGCTTGCCAAACCATCACAGTTACCGATGGGGAGTGTGAGGATACGCCGCTCCGGCTCACCCGGTGGGGGGTTGGAGGGGTCAACCGTGGAATTTTGCTCAAGATACCAGTCCAGGTTATAGGCCGGTTCCACATTATTCTGGTAGTCCGTTTCGGTGTACGTCTCATGTTGGGTGAACCAGTCGGGCGGATAGTCCGAGGCGCTGACCGGACCATTGTAGATATCCAAGCGGGTATTGATCCCCTGGGCGAAGGGACCGACGGTATTGCCGGGCTCGGTCTCGATGTCGTCATCTTCACCTATACTCAGGCAGCTATCGAAACTGCCTGCCGCCGCTTCCCGAACATCAGCTGCGCCTGCACTGCCATCCAGACGAATCAGATAGAAGTTTCCCGGACCTACCGAGGAACTATCACCGGCCCCTATCTTCAACATCTCCACATCATTCCGTGAATAGCCGTAGGTTGTCCCCACGGGACTTTCTTCGGGCGCTGTACCGCAGGCCATCATCGGCACCACATTACAGGCGCTTGCCAAAGACGGACTGGGACCGGCTACCGCAGTAGCGGGTATCGACGTCTCATCAAAACCGAAAAGTGGAGCAAACCGGTTTGTAACCACATGTCCCTGCGCCTTGATCCGCACGTAGTAAGCGGGAGCGGTTGCAGGCACGAAAGGATTCAGGGTCGTGGAAAATTCAACAGTCAGGGAAAGCGCACCGTCCTGCAGTGATGTCCCCAATGCCTCATTTCCCGGCGCCGCGGCATTAGACGCAAAGGTATCTCGCCCGGCAGTCTCGGCCAGATCGGTGTTACCCGTCTGGTCCAACACTTTAGCAGCGCTAAGCGCCGCCGCATCAAGACTGTTCTGCAGCCGTGTCTTCTCAAGATGGGCATGGCTAATGTCCAGTGCCAGGGCCGCCATCCCAAGAATCGAGAGCAGTGCGATTGCGGCAACGGGAAGAATAACCCCCCGTTGCCGCATTGAGATCAGACCGTTCATTTCCACGCTCACTTTGCCGTTCATTACCGTGCGGTTGCTTCGGGACCGTAGCCGCCCATATCCGCCTCAATGCCATCCGGTGCATTGTCATCTGTACGGTAGTGTTTCATTACCGTTTCAGCCTTTGACCCGTTCAGCACCGGTATTTCGCGGTTCTGTTGCTCCGGAGGAATATACTTCTGCGCCTCAATCATTCGGCGAACGGAATTGCCAAAATCGTCCTCGGAAGTGTGGGTAGCACACCCTCCGAGGAGACTTGCAAATACGAGCCCCACCAAAACCGTCTTGCCGGCTGTCATCGCTATATTCATGGCATCCACCTCAAAGTTCATGTCCGAATTGTCCATCGACGCTGCCTTGCTGCATTGACTTGGTCGTTTGTTGATCATCCTTCGCCTTGCCTTCCATACGTCCAAGGAGATAGAAGTCCATGCTGGAGGGGTCTACAAATGCATCGGTGGGCAGACTCAGCTCTTTCCGATCAACAGGCTTGGCGAAGTGAGGCGTTACCAGAATGACCAGTTCAGACTTCCCTTTTACATACTCCTGGCTGCGAAACAGGTGGCCGAGAATGGGAATGTCACCGAGTCCGGGAAACTTGTTGATCTGCTCACGCAGGTTCTCATTAATGAGCCCGGCGATACCCATGGTCTGCCCGTTCCCCAGCTCCACCGTCGACGAGGCGCTACGTGAAGTAAGCGAGTTGACCAGGAACGCATTACCGGTGTCGGGTACACTCACCGCTACGGCATTTTCGTTACTCAGTTCACTCACCTCGATATTCAGCTTGAGGCTGATGGTGCCTGAGTCGAGGACGGTGGGAACAAAGCCAAGCGCAATACCGAACTCCTTAAAGCTAATCGTGGTTCCTTCATTGGCGCCGCCTGCAATAGGGATAGGAAACTCTCCGCCGGCATGGAATGTGGCCTCTTGGCCGGTTAGTGTCGTCAGCGTCGGTTCAGCCAGCACTTTGGCAAGACCGTTTTCGGTGGCGGCGTCGATAACCAAATCAAACAACGTGCTGCCGTCCATATAGCTGGCGAACAGACCGGTGGTGGCCGCGCTGATTGGATTGGGATAGACCTCAGTCGTCTGGCTGGGATAGGCCCCTGCATTGTTGGGGATCGCTTGCCCGCCACCGGTAACCGCATGTGGCGGAAATGTCGTCGGACTATTGTAGAGAGGATTATCCTGCATCGGCCTCAGCGTTGTGCCGCCGTTGGTCCCGCCGAAGGTCAGGTACCCATCCGTACCGATAGACTGAAACTTTGTCCCGATGCGCTTGAGAAAATTACGCGATACCTCGGCCACCTGAACTTCCAGCATCACCTGCTGAGCGCCGCCAACCTGCATCATGTTAAGCACATTTCCGCCGTTTTTCGGATTGCCGACCGCATAACTTCGGGCCAACTGCATTGCCGCATCCACTCGGGAGGCGCTGCTGACTTCACCACTGAGAACAATTGCCCCTTGTGAGGAACGCACCTCGATATTCTCACCGGGCATCAATTGGTGAAGCTTCGCCTTCAACCCTTCCAGATCATGGGTCACCTCGATGTTGACGGAGTGAATCACCCGGTTACTGTTGTCCCATAGGGTGACATTGGTAGAACCGAGTTTTTTTCCGACCACATACAGTTGGCGGGAACGGAGAATCAGAATGTCGGCAACATCCGGGTTACCGACGGAGATCTTTTCCACCGGCTGACTGACATGAATGATTTCAGACTGATTCTTCGCCACCGCAACAACCTGCTTCTCCATGCTTTCATCGAGCATCACCTGGGCACCTGCCACTGGCGTGATCCCGAACATGCAAAGCAACATCACTGCAAAGCTGAACGGAGTTCCGGTATTGCTTATCTTTCTCATTGCCGTTCTCTCCCTATTGTCTATTTGTATCTGGAGCTGACAGGACATTTACATCTTTACCCTTGAAGTACTCACCTCGGTTCCGCGGATGACAGTGACCGACATAGATCGACTGACCACTCGTTTTTTAACCTTCTTCTGCGGCGCCTTTTTTGCCATCTTTTGCGGTTTCGTGCTGTCGTCGAGCGGGTTACGAAGGGAAAGCTGCACCGTTCCCTCCTGCGTCGCCTTCACCAGTTTTTCCGCTTCATTCGGAGAAAGTTCGAGCGTTACCGCGCGAACGATGACCGGTTTGTCTTTTTCCGGAGAAGCCGTTTGATCCACCGCAAGAACCTTGACGTTTTCCAGTAACGTTTCCGAATTGTATTTCCTGTGGCTGCCCTGCGGGGCGGCGGAAACCACATCGACACGGTTACCCGGCATCAGAAAACCGGCCACGCCGATAACATCATTCACCCGCACCGTGACCGCCCGTTTTTTCGGCGAGATAACCGCCGACAGTGCACTGCCGCCGCCGAACTTCGCCACCTTCTCCTTGAGGATTATTTCGTCCGGATATATCGTGCCCATGGCAACGGTACCCTCGATGTCCTCGATGTTATTTCGTGCACTGGAGGGCACCATACTTTTCGGCATACCAGCCAAGCGCAGATCGGATCGCTCCAATTTCTTGCCGAACGGTATTTGCAGTGCCGCAACCACAACCTGTACACCTTCCTCCTGGTCTGAGGCGACAAGCCGGTTGTCCGCCCAACCCTTGGCAAGGAATGCGGCTGCAAGCCCCATCATCAGAGCGAACAAAAACATCACTATGGTTCTTGTCTTTAACATGACACTTACCCCTCGTTTTCAAACTGCACAAAGTAGTTGTTCCAGGCCCAGAAAATCGCCTTTTTGCTGAGTTCCGGTTCCATCCCGCGATAGCGACAGTAATCACTGACTAAACCTAATAAATCGCGGGGGTGACACGGCAACAGGACGTTGCCCTGTTTCGGATAAAGCTCCTGCATCATATAGCGGGTCACCTCCTCCCGGTTGTCGATCCCCATCACCCCGCACACCTGATTCCACAATCGCAAATACTCATCGATTTCGAGCGTATCGAAGCGAATCTTGTGTCCGATGCGACGCAAAAACGCCTCATCCGCCAGGTCCAGGGGATTGAGGTTGGTTGAGAAGATCAACAACATATCGAAGGGCACCGCGAAGTGTTGCCCCGCGCGAAGGTTGAGAAAGTCGCGTTTCTCCTCCATCGGCACGATCCAGCGGTTGAGCAGGTCCACCGGCGGCATTTGCTGTCTCCCCAGATCATCGATAAGCAGCATCCCGTTGGCGGCTTTTAGCTGCAGCGGCGCCTGGTATTGCTTTCTTTCGCTGTCGTAGTTGAGCTCAAGCATGTCCAGCGTCAGTTCACCGCCGGTGGTAACATCCGGGCGTTCACACAACACATAGCGGGGGTCGTTGCCTTCTGACAGGTGTACCGGATCCTGCGCCATTCCCTTAACCGGGTGATGAAACTCCGGATCGAACAGTGCAATGACCGTATCGCCAACCAGTATCGAATAAGGGATAAATACCGACCCGCCGAGAAGCTTCACCAATTGGCGTGTGATATAGCTCTTGCCGCTTCCGGGCGGCCCGTAGATAAACATCGCCCGCCCCGAGTGCACCGCCGGACCCAACTGTTCAAGCAGGGATTCGCGGATGACCGTATCCTGAAACAGTTCGTGAATATCCTGTTCGCTGACGACACAACGTGAGACGGATTGACGACGCACCAGCGCCTCGTAGTCCGCCAGCGGTACCGGCGCGGGTCCGCAATAACCGTCACGAGAAAGCGCATCGAAGGCGGCGGCGCGGCCGCGATC